>JALUXP010000075.1 GCA_027013295.1 Sulfurimonas sp. | reverse complement strand
GATATCTTGGCAGTTGTCAAAAAAAACAATAGACAGATTAAACAAAAGATGATCTGGTTCTCTAATGGTCAAGTGATAACACAAGATCTCATAGATTTAAAAACAGGAAATTCTCTTAAAGATTTGGTAGCACCACCATTTAGAGCATCTTTTTATAAAAAAGAGAATCTTATCTATGGAGATCTTCATGCAAAACATAAGGTTGCTATCTTTTCAGATCCACTTTGCCCATTTTGTAAATCCTATGTCCCTGGTGCGATAGAATATATGAAAAAATATCCAAAAAAATTTGCAATATACTATTACCATTTTCCATTGCCATCGTTACACCCGGCTTCTGTTGAGTTAGTAAAAGCTGCTCATGTTGCAGAATCTCAAGGTAAAAAAAATGTAGTGCTCAATCTTTATAAAGTAAAATTAAAAAATGCAAGAGAGCGAGATGTAAAGAAAATACTTAGTGCATTTAATAGTACATTTCACACACATATAACCCCTGCAGAGATCCAATCAAAACAAGTGCAAGAGCGATATAAACATGACTTACAAATTGCAGAGGAAGTGATGGTTCAGGGGACTCCAACAGTATTTTTTGATGGTAAGGTTGATAAAACTAAGAAAAAATATCTGAAGGCTAATTAACAATGACAAAATTGACAATTGCTACGAGAGTTTCTGATTTGGCGCTTTGGCAGGCATATCATATAAAAGAGAGGGTAGAAGCACGCTATCCAGAGATAGAAGTTGTCCTTAACAAGATTGTGAGTAATGGGGATAAAGTACTGGATAAACCTTTGGCCCTCATAGGGGGGAAAGGGCATTTTACTAAAGAACTTGAAGATGAGATGTTAGCTGGAAATGCTGATATGGCTGTGCATTCACTCAAGGATGTACCTACCTATATTCCAGAGGGGTTAGAGCTTGCTGCAGTCACACAAAGACAAGACCAAAGTGATGTTTTTTTATCTCATAAATACAGCTCTTTTGAAGATTTGCCGCAGGGTGCTGTAGTTGGAACTACCTCACTCCGTCGTCGTATGCAACTTCTTCAGAAAAGACCTGATTTACAAGTAAAAGATCTAAGAGGCAATGTCAATACTCGTCTAAGAAAACTTGCAGAGGGTCAATATGATGCTATTATACTTGCCTATATTGGTCTTTTTAGGCTTGACTTACTCAAAGATATCCCTTTTGCTCAAAAACTCCCTTTAGATATGATGATACCACCAATGGGTCAAGCTGCTCTTGGTATTGAGATCGTTCAAGGGAAGGACAAGCTCCAAGAGATTGCAGAGTTTTTAAAAGATGAAGATACTTTTATCTGTACCCAGATAGAGCGAGATTTTATCTCTAGTATTGGTGCTGGTTGTTCTGCCCCTGTTGCTTGTAATGCAGTGAAAAATGCAGATGAGATAACCTTTCGAGTAATGCTTGGATTTGCTGATGGAACAAATGTAATGCAAGAGAGTGTAGTGGTTGATGTGAAAGACTCTCAAGGTTTAGGCATAACTATCGCAAAAAAAATGATAGATAAAGGTGCCCTAGAGTTACTAAAAGATGCTGAAGAAATAGCATTTAAAGAGGAGATGCCACAAAGGCTTTAGGGTGAGATAATGATAGCTGGTTTTGGTAGTAGTTCAGGATCAAATGTAGAACACTATTTTAGTAAAAAACATACATTGAGTTTGCCTATGCCGTTTAATATACCAAGAGTTCTGCATAACCTTTTGTTTGAAGATACTGCTATAGAGTTTGATGCCAAACAGAAGGATATGTTAGAAGCTTTAAGATTTTCCTATATTGCATTGGGAAAATTAGGTGAACAATATGAACTTCAAAAATCAAAATTAAAAGAGCAAATTCTTGCTGAGCCAGACAATACAGAGATAAAGCATGAGCTTGAAGATCTTAAATTAGATAAACAACAAGCCAATTATGACTTTAGAAATTTGACAGAGATTATGTTGGAACTTTTGCAAAAAGAGCAGATTGAAGCACTTTTGAGATTTAGTAAAGTGCTACGTTAAGAAATTGTATATCTTAACTACCCATAGAGGAAACATATAAATTAATGAAAAAAACT
>JALUXP010000074.1 GCA_027013295.1 Sulfurimonas sp. | reverse complement strand
TAGATGAAGATATGCTCAAAAGGGTAGCCGCTGGCAACGGCTCTGTTGATGATAATGTAGCAGTATCTTTTGCTGCAGCCAAAACAAAAAAAGCAATCCAAACTGGAAGTATCAATGGAAACAAACTCACAGTAGGAATGGATACTGATGGACACATTGGTTATGTGAGTCAAGACGGTTCTCAAACTGTTGATATTAGTAAAAACTTCAGAGCAAGCATAAGCGGAGCAATCGCTGGAATAAATGCAGACGGTGTAAATATGTCAACAATGCCTTCAGGCGAAGTGTTTGACAGGTATGCTGTTCAATCTGGAGCAGATTTTTTAGGTGGCATAGGTAAAAGTTTTTTTTCCAAGGGAGCAGGAAAAGTACAAAACAGACTAAAAGCTCTTGGTAGAAAAGAGGGGATGAAACCGCAGAAACCAGCGGAGAATGGTTCTGGGGGAAAAGGTGGTGTCTAAAAATTCATAATCTCTTTATAAAGAGCCAAATACTCATCTGTTGTAATTCTCCCTTTCTCACTCATTCTAGTGAGTGTATCCAACGCTTTATCCTCATCGGGAAACATCTCTGCAAACTGCCCACTCCCCCTCACACACTCTGGGTGTCGCTCAAAGAAATCAACTATAATAGCCTCTCTTTTAGCTTGAAACTCCTCACCCCAATCTTGCTGTGGTAATAAAATACCATCTTTCATAAGTTCTTCAACTATATCATCTTTACTTGGAGCATCTTCCCCAAAAGCAATCTCTGCTAAAGCTAACTCAAATGGATCAAAACCTGCCATACTGTCCTCTCTTTCTCTCTTTATTTATACCCATATTATACGATATATTTCACTTTTAGGCAAATGAAAAGACTCTATCTTTGCACTAAATCTAAAGCCAAATAAAACCTTTACCCCTTTATATAGGGGGCTTATTGCCCTTTATTAAAATATCTTTCTTGCACTCCTCTTGCTCTTGAAGAAGGTGTTTAATGATAGATGTTTTACCAAATCTTCTAGGATCTTTTACCGTGAAAGATCCACAATACTTATAGGATATTTATTGTCGCTTCTGTTAAAATTGTTAACACTTGCATAAAACACACAAGGATACCCTTTTCCACTTATCTCACAAGTAAGATAGTTATTGTCTATCACTACCACCTCTGCAGATATATGGTCAACACTTTTTAAATCTTTTATTGGGTACTCAAAGATTTTTCTTTTGGTCATCTGTTTTTTGGTGTTTAAATATTGCACACCTAGAGCATCATCGTTGAATGATACATATTTATGATTCGTACCTTTCTTTGTAAATAAGATAGACTCTGTAATATATTTATGATCCCCTATGCTCACTTGAATTGCAAGTGTTCTGTGTCTATTGATCCAGTGACTCATATCTTTTGCAAGGGGGTTATTTTTAAAATAGATTTTTTTATAGTTAGAGTCGTTGCGATTATAATTCCCTTTGATAGTCTTTACAAGTTTATCACTCAGTTTTGGGGTGAAATCTTTGGTTTGGATTTTTAACACAAATTCTATCTCCGCTGTATCTCTTCTTCTTTTTTTTGTAGTGAGATGAAGTATAGAGATTTGTGTATTTCTCATAAAGGGTTTCGTGACCTTGTTGTCCCACTCTTTTTTTAACTCTTCAAGCTCATCATATACAGCATTGCCATCATCTGCATTAACCATATCAGCGAGTGTCCCTTTTTTAAACTTCACTTTTATCTTATTGATATTTCTTTCATACTCTGCAACAAGCTTCTCTTGTTTTTTAAAGAGCTTCTTTGGTTCATCTATCTTATAGCTTGTAGAGTGTGCAAGCACCTTTTGGAGTTTCTTTGTAAGTGAAGAGATTTGCTTTGTGATTTTAGCGTTTTGTTTTTGGAGCTTAGTGATGTTTTTTAATCTCTTATCGGCTCTGTTAAATACTGCTTCAACATCTGCTACATCAATAGTAGCTTCTATATGAACAGTGTATTTATTGTTAATGAATTTCTTACGAAGTATTTTTGTTTTAATAACACCAGCAGAGATAGCCTCTAGCTTGGAAATACTCTTGCTTCTACGCTCACCATCATTTGCTATA
>JALUXP010000073.1 GCA_027013295.1 Sulfurimonas sp. | reverse complement strand
CTCGCTAGAAGGATATGCACAGAAGTATAAGGAGTTAGCAAAGTCTCAGGTTCTTGCAAAAGGGGAACTTATCGCTTCCTCCCAGTTTTTTACAAAGCTCAATAGTGATGCACAAGAGATCTTTTTCTTAACGAATGAAAATGGTTCTAGGGCATCTAATCTTATAAGAGTCAATAAAAAAGATGGCAGCGTTTCAGAGGTGAGAAAAAGTTTTTTCCCTGCAAAACTCATCAAAGTCAAAGATAAGTTTTATACACAAGCAAGTGCCCATACCTCACCAACAAAAATCATGCAAGGTCTTTATGATGAAGATAAGTTGCTTAAAGATGGTAGTGCATCAAAGATGGTTCAAGGTTATCTTAGTGATGGCAGAGAGGTTTACTTTGATGTAGCTTCATCTTACCGTGAACCTCAGTTGTATGTTGGTAGAGAGTTTTATGCCAAAGTAAACTCATCTGTTTACATAGATAAAAATGACAATATATATTATT
This sequence comes from Sulfurimonas sp., assembly GCA_027013295.1. GTDB lineage: Bacteria > Campylobacterota > Campylobacteria > Campylobacterales > Sulfurimonadaceae > Sulfurimonas. The sequence goes on along the minus strand of JALUXP010000073.1, from coordinate 20,520 downwards.
TTGCACAAACAGGTAAGAAACGAACACTTTATAAAAATAAAACACCCCTTATGAGTTTGAATGGTTACTACGGTTTTGTCAATGATGTCGATAGCAAGGGTGGCATCTATTTTATCTCCAATACAAAATACGGTTCCTCCCTTTTTTTATATAAAGATGACAAAGTCTCCCGTGTCTTAGAGGCAGACAATGTAATAGAAACACGGCTTATCAATGATAACGAGGTGCTTATTGCGGCTATTAGCGAAAAAGATTATTATTATGTAAAAACAGACCTTATAAGTATGGAGGATACACCTTTTGAGGTGAAATATTTTTTTGAGGACAAAGACTACTTTACAACAGTAAAAGAGCAAGATATTCAAAATGTACCAGATTTGCAAGAGAAGTATAACTCCTTTCTGGATATGAGATATAGCGGGTTAGACTTTGCTTTTGGCTCCTCTACAAGCGGAAAAAACATAGGACTTCTTAACCTAAGATATGAAGACCCATTAGGTCAAAATGCTATAAATGCATATCTCAGTAAAGATTTGCAAGATATTACTATTGGTGGAGTTGGATATCAATCTGCACTTTTTTTATTATCTTATGGTTTTTATGCATATAGTGTGCTAGATACTCCCAAATATGATAAAAATAACTTCAGGAACAATGGAATTATCGCACATGCGAAGTTGCCATTCTATCAAGCTGGATACACAAAGGCAACACTAGGTGCTTCCTATTATCAAGACTATTATGCTCGCTCTCGTGAACCCTTAAATTTTTATGCGACACTCAAAAGATATGAGCAGTTTGGAAAAAGTCGGTTTGCCAATTATCTTAATGCACTCAAGATATATACTACACAAGATAGAGGGGATACTCTCTATGGGGTACAATATAATTTTATACATGATTTACCAGCGGAATTTTATATCTCTTTAGATGCAAAATACTCATCGAGTATAAATAGCATGAATTACATGAAAGCACAAAATGAAAGTCGGGGAGTCAAACTTAGCACAAGTGCTTTTGCTAGTGATTTGGATACAAGTGTTATAGATATGAGGAGTATTGGTTTTGTCTATTATGTCAAAGATGCTGGTTATGTTGACATTGGATTGAAAAAAGTGTTAAATTTTTCAAGCTATTGGTTTACCTTCCCAATATCACTACAAAGAGAGACTCTTGGCGTTAATTACAAATATTTTGAGATTAAGACCTTTTCAAATAATCCTTATCAAGTCGCTGAATTAAGGGCAGGATTAACGCTTGATCTAGTCTTTTTTAACAATACTGTTATCCCCTTTTCTTTAAAGTATATTTACAATGATTCACCTTTTGCTTATCGTAAAGAACAACTCTTTTATGGTTTAACCTTCTCTTTCTAATCTAATTTTGTGTATAATATATTCATAGTCTAAATGGCTCGGTATTTGCACAAATGAGGGTTCTACATATTCAAACAGCGAACTAGTAGGATTTTCGTGTGTCGGTATTGTCGTTTGAGGTATGTTCACTCTGCCGAGATTTTGCCGCCGTTAGGAAGTTCTCTCTTCGCCCAAATTAGGCTTTGAGAACCGAAGCTAATGCAAGCCGACCATTTGGGCTTTTTATACTAATCTATAATTATCATATAGGAAAAACAATCAATGAAAATTTTAATACTTGGCTCAGGTGGCCGTGAATACTCAATCGCAAGAGCGATAGTCAATGAAAATGAACAACACAAACTATTTTTTCAACCAGGAAACGGTGCTACTGATGCACTAGGTACCAATATTAATATAAAAGATTATAATGACTTAGCAGATTTTGCAAAAGAAAATAACATAGAGTTAACCATAGTAGGACCAGAAGCTCCACTTGTAGATGGTGTTGTAGATATATTTAAAGCAAAAGGTTTAAACATCTTTGGTCCAAGCAAAGCAGCCGCTCAACTTGAAGGCTCAAAAGTGTATATGAAAAACTTTTTAGCAAAATACAATATCCCAACAGCTAGATATATTGAGACAGAATCTATTGAGGATGCATTCAAATTTGCAGATACTTTAAATGCACCAATTGTTGTAAAAGCAGATGGTCTTTGTGGTGGTAAAGGGGTTATCATCGCACAAAACCATGATGAGGCTAAAGTTGCCATAAGTGAGATGCTTAGTGGGAAAAGTTTTGGGGATGCAGGGCTAAAAGTGATAGTCGAAGAGTTCCTTGATGGATATGAACTCTCCATGTTTGCAGTGTGTGATGGGGATGACTACATACTGCTTCAAGCTGCACAAGACCATAAACGCTTACTCGATGGGGACAAAGGACCAAACACAGGTGGCATGGGTGCGTATGCTCCAACACCATTAGTGGATGAAGAGTTATATCAAAAAGTAAAAGATAGAGTAATCCGTCCAACACTCGATGGTATGAAAAAAGAGGGTGCTCCTTTTGAGGGTGTGCTTTTTATTGGCATCATGGTTGTCAATGGGGAGCCAATTACACTAGAGTTTAATGTGCGTTTCGGAGACCCAGAATGTGAAATCCTTATGCCTTTGATGCTCTCAAGTGTATCAGATATGTTCTACAAAGCTGCTACAAATCGTCTCAGTGAAATCAAAGTGAATTTTTCTTCACAATATGCAGTTGGTGTCGTGATGGCAAGTGAGAACTACCCATACAAAAGTTCAACCCCAGCAGAGATCATAGTTGATGAAGTGCATCATGATGAGATACGAGACAATACCCACATCTCCTATGCAGGGGTGAGCAAAGAGGATGGTGTTTTATATGCAGATGGTGGAAGAGTCCTTGTTTGTGTTGGTTTGGGTGATACTATCAAACAAGCAAGAGATAGAGCCTATCTCAGATGTGGACAAGTTCATTTTATGGGTAAAAAAATCCGTACAGATATAGCATATCAAGCACTATAGGAACTAAACAGTGAATGATGAAATACAAAATACTCTTTATCGTGAAGGGATGCAACTAGCCTCCATCAAAAAACGCTCCATGGCTTTTTTTATAGATGAGATGCTCCTCTCTTTAGTCCTGATGATAGCTTTATGGGATAACTTTAGTAAGCCTATGACTCTTGAAGAAACTATACTGCTTACAAATACTTTTGTACTCGAATATATGATGATGAAAGTGATCTATCAAGCTTTCTTTGTGATGCACTATGGAGCTTCTATTGGTAAACTTGCTATGAAGATAAAAGTGATAGAGATACGAACTTTGGAGTACCCAAATGTTTTAAGCTCACTCAACCGATCTATATTTAGGGTGATTAGTGAGCTTGTCTTTTATCTTGGCTTTTTATGGGGAGTCTTTGACCCTGTGCATCAAACATGGCATGATAAAACGGCAAAAACTTTAGTAGTAGATGTTTAAACTTTTTATTTTTCTTCTTTTTTTAAGTACAACAGTTATAGCTAGTGATAAAGTGGAAGTCTATGCTACAAAGATGGATACAGTTGGCAATACTGTGTATGCAACTGGTGAAGTGAATGTAATCTATCAAGATTATTTTATGAGTGCAGATGAAGCGAGATATAATCGAGACAGTGGTGACTTGGAGTTATTTGGAAATATACGAGTAACCAAAGGTGATGATTATAAGATACTCGGTGAATATGCCAGACTCAATATTAAAGAAAAGACCCGTGAATTTAAACCATTTTATATGTTAGAAAAAAAGACAAAGATCTGGATGAGTGGGAAAAAAAGTGTAGCTTGTAAAGGAAATTTAGACATTAAGTCTGGCTTGCTTAGTGGCTGTAATCCAAATAAACCATTATGGAAGATGAAGTTTAGTTCTTCAGATTATGATGAAAAGTCAAAATGGCTAAATATGTACAATACTAGGTTATACATTTATGACATTCCTGTTTTTTATACCCCGTATTTTGGCTATTCACTTGATACGAAGAGGCACTCAGGTCTACTCATGCCATCTTATGGAGTCTCAAGTGATGAGGGCTTTTATTACCAACAATCTATCTATATAGCTTTACAAAACAATTGGGATTTAGAAATCAAGCCTCAGATACGCTCATTGCGAGGAAAGGGTCTCTATTCACAGTTTAGATTTGCTGATTCGAAGATCTCAAGGGGTTCTTTAAAATTTGGTTATTTTCAAGAGAATCAAAATTATTATAAAGCTAAAAAATTAAAAAATAAAGAGCATTTTGGATTTGACTTTCTCTATGCAAACAATAATTTTATCAATCAGTGGTTTGGTACCTCTTTAAGTGGACAGTCTTCTATCTATGCCAATATACATTATCTTAATGATGTCGCTTACATCAACCTCTCTACCAATAACCCAGCGTCAACATCTACAGCTAAACAGGTTCGTTCCCGAGTGAATCTATTTTATAATACAGATCGTAATTATTATGGAGCATATTTTAAATACTATGAAGATTTAACTAAACTAAACAATGATAAAACATTGCAAAAATTACCAACGATCCAATACCATAGGTATTTGGATGTACTTTTAAAAAATCATCTGCTTTTTAAATTCGATCTAAAAAGTAGTAATATCTATAGATATAAGGGAGTAAGAGCAATTCAAACTGATCTAAATCTACCAATAACCCTACAAACATCACTCTTTGATCAATACCTTAATCTATCATACAAATCTTATATTTATGCACAAACATCAAACTTTAATGGGCAAAGCAGTACGAGCAAAGTGTACAAGAATGGATATTATGCACAAAACTACAGCCTCCTTCAAGCCTCAACACAACTTACTCGTGCTTATGAAGACTTTAGTCATACTGTTTTGTTTAGTGCAAGTTACACTTTTGGTAACAAGACTCTGCGTAATGGTTACTATCAAGATGTTCAAGAGGAATGCTTGGTAAACTCCAGTGATCCAAGATGTGATTTTTATCATGTAAGTGATAGTGTAGAATCTCTAAACCTACAGTTTCAACAATATCTTTTTGACCGTGAAGGTTCTCGAAAACTTTATCATAGACTCTCTCAAAATATTGTTTCTCAAGGTAAAACAAAATCTTTAGGGGATTTAGAAAATGAGTTAAATTATCAATTGAACCCTTCTTTATCTCTTTATAATAATATGTTTTTCAATTATAAAGAGCACCTTTTTTCAAAAATATATAATAAACTGACTTATAATGCGTTTGGAGCAAATATAGCATTATCACATCTTTTTGAAGATAATTTTAAAAAAGATAAAACAAGTTTCGAGAGATACAGTAGCTATATGACATCAAGTTTAAACTATAAGTATAATGATCATTATTCATATAAGGCAGCCTTAAGTTATGATTTAGAAAGAAGCACAAAAAAAACTCTTCAAGTAGGATTTCTATATAAAAAAACATGTTGGGAATTTGGTTTGAGATATGTTGAGAACAATAGACCAGTACTCTCAAACGCTGGAAATAGTTTCGACTCTATCTATCAGAGATACTTATACCTTACAATTGTATTAAAACCAATAATGAAACCAAATACAAAAACAAATTCAGGATTTTCCTATAGACTACCACAAGTATATAAAGGACCATAATATGTCAAGTACAAAAAAATATTTAAAAAATCGTCAAGATGCTGCGAAAAAACTCACAGAGCTCATCCCTATGCAAAGATTGAAATCTGAGGAATGGAAACTTGTTGCAGTCTCTAAGGGTGGCTTAGAGTTAGCATCCCTTTTATGTCCAAAATTTAGTAATGAGGTTGATTTTTTATTTAGTGAACCAATACTTGCACCACATAATGAGGAGTGTGAAATTGCCCGTGTTTGTGAGGGTGAAGAGATAGTTATCAATGAAAACCTTGTGAGTGCTTTTGATATTCAGTATGATTATATTTATGGTGAAGCACATAGAAAACATGAAGAAAAAATACTTTCATGCATCTATCAGTACAGAAAAGGGATGGCTTTTGAGTCGGTAAAAGATGATGTTGTGTTGCTCATAGATGAGGGGAGTGAGAGTGGGTTAAAGTTTATGACAGCTCTAAAGGCTATACTTGCACAAAAGCCAAAGGCAGTTTATATAGCTGTGCCAGTGATACCAAGTGATGTTTTAGAGTTGTTAGAGCCTTTTTGTGATGATATTTTTTATATACATGATATAGAAGATTATGTAGAAACGGCACTCTATTACGAAGATTTACCGAGGGTAGATGAAGAAAAAGTTGAAAAAATATTAGGAGAGAGACGATGAAATATGATGTAAAAGTAGAGTTAAAAAATAGAGTTGAAGAGTATAGCTTTGGTGATGTTGCAAAACAAGCCAATGGAAGTGCATGGGTAAAATCAGGAGACACTGTAATACTAGCAACTGTCGTGATTGATGAGACAGAGATTGTCAAGGATGATTTTTTACCCCTCACTGTACAGTATATAGAAAAAACATATGCAGCAGGTAAGATTCCAGGTGGTTTTTTCAAACGCGAAACAAAACCATCTGATTTTGAAACTCTTACTTCAAGAATCGTTGATAGAAGTCTGCGTCCACTTTTTCCAAAAGGTTTTGGACATCCTACACAGATAACTATTATGGTTTTCTCAGTAGATCAAGAAAGTGACTTACAGGTTTTGGCACTCAACGCTGCATCAGCTGCACTCTATACAAGTGATATAGATATCAACACGATAGTAAGTGCTGTTCGTGCAGGTAAAGTTGATGGAAAACTTGTACTCAATCCAACGCTTAGCGAGTTAAGAGAGTCAACGCTTGATTTGTATCTCTCAGGAACAAAAGATGATTTGTTGATGATAGAGATGCGTACTTTTGGGAGCGAAGATGTAGAAGTAACAAATGTTATGGTTGATCCACTTCTTGACCCCACAATGGGTGGTGCAATGATCACCACCCATCTCTCTAATGCTATGAGTGAAGATGAACTCATAGAAGTTTTTGAGCAAACACAAAAAGAGTTGTTTCACTCAAACTCTCTTTATGAAGAAAGTTTTTTACACAATAAAAAAGAGACAAAAGAGATACAATGCAAGGCACATATACTTAATGCAGATATGGCGAAATATGTAAAAGAAAATCATTTTGATGGTATCCGTGAAGCTATGAATCAGATGGCAAAGTCAGAACGATCAACTGCACTGAGACAACTGAGAAAGAAAATTCTACTGACACATGAAGAGTGGGATGAGGTAGAATTAAAAGATGCAATAGAGAGTGTAAAAAAAGAGCAGGTTCGTTCGCAAATACTTCATGATAAAGTTCGTGCAGATGGAAGAACACTTAATGAGATAAGACCTATCAGTATAGATACAAATGTATTACCATCTGCTCACTCTTCATGTCTCTTTACTCGTGGACAAACTCAAGCACTTGTAGTGTTAACTATGGGTGGAGCAAAAGATGCACAGATGTTTGAAGGACTGACTGATGATGGTACTCAAAATGAAAACTTTATGGTGCATTACAATTTCCCTGGTTTTTCAGTAGGGGAAGCTTCCCCAATCATGGGAACGAAAAGAAGAGAACTAGGGCATGGAAACTTAGCAAAACGGGCATTAGAGCCAATCACAAATCTTGATGGACAGACTGTGCGTTTAGTCTCAGAAATCTTAGAATCAAATGGCTCTTCTTCTATGGCTACTGTATGTGGTGGTTATATGGCACTGCGTGCTGCGGACATCGAAACAAGTGATACTGTAGCTGGTATTGCTATGGGTATGGTAAGCGAGGGTGAAAACTACGCAATCCTCTCGGATATCATGGGTCTAGAAGATCATGATGGAGATATGGATTTTAAAGTTACTGGTTCTAAAGAGGGTATCACAGCTATGCAGATGGATATCAAACTTGGTGGTATCTCGCTCAACATCTTAAAAGAGGCATTGTACCAAGCTAAAGAGGGACGAAGTCACATCATCGACATCATGCATGAAGCTGAAGAGAAGATAGAATTTAATGATGGGGTTCTTCCATCAACTGATTTTTTTCATGTAGATCCTAGTTTCATTGGTGAAATTATTGGTCAAGCTGGTAAAACTATCCGTGAGATGATAGAGAGATTTGAAGTAGCAATTGACATTGATAAAAAAGATGGTAAAGTTAAAATTACTGGAAAAAACAAGGATGGTGTAGCAGGGGCTAGAGGTCATATTGAGGGCATCGTTTCTAAACCAAAAGTAAAAAAGATAGAGTATAAAGTAGGAGATAAATACCCTGGTATTGTGAAGAAGATCGTTGATTTTGGTGCTTTTATAGAGTTGCCTGATGGGACAGATGGTCTTCTCCATATCTCTAAAATCTCTAAACAAAGAGTAGAAAAGGTGAGTGATGTGTTGAGTGAAGGTGAAGAGATAGGGATAGAAATCTTAGAATTTAAAGGCAATAAGATCTCTCTCGGAAGAGCCTAATTCACTTTAAACTATATTTTAGTAGTTATTGTGTATAATCCGCCCATCAATTTCTAGTAGGGAAATCTAGGCATTTATGTTTAGGTTGCTTCATTTTACGATGAGGTTACGCTATCCGAACGGTTTTGTAATAATTTTAAGGAAACAGTTATGAAAAAAGTTTTATTTTTAATGTTAGCTCTTGCTACTGCAGCACTTGCTAATGACGGTGAAGTTGCCAACCAAACTCTTAAGGCATACTCAGTAGTTGCTGCTGGTCTTGGTCTTGGTCTTGCTGCTCTTGGTGGAGCTATCGGTATGGGTCATACTGCTGCTGCTACCATTGCTGGTACTGCACGCAACCCAGGTCTTGGTGCTAAACTTATGACTACAATGTTCATTGCTCTTGCAATGATCGAAGCACAAGTTATCTACGCACTAGTAATCGCGTTAATCGCACTTTACGCTAACCCTTATTTAGGTTAATATTTAACACCTCTATTTTCAGGCACTTGCCTGAAAATATTTTTGCATGCATCTGTGGCGGAACGGTAGACGCGCGGGCTTGAGGGGCTCGTACTTAACGGTGTGGAAGTTCAAATCTTCTCAGGTGCACCATCTTAACCCCTAAACATAGGGACTTTCAAAAATAAATAAAAAAACAAAAAGTAATTGTAGTCTCACAGATAAATTTGTTTTTCTTATCTAAATTCAACTTTCTTAAAAAAATTAAATTTTTCTATATTGTCAAGTTGAAGAAGCACTTGAATTATAAAAAGAAGAACGAAATATCTTAGTTTCTAAAATCACAATTTCTCAACAGTTAATACACGAGACAATGTCTCAATTTTGATTTTTATATCATTTATTTGTGGTAATGTCTTGGCATAAACCAAATCTTTAAAATCGTTAGTGTAAAAGCTATTTAGCTTGTCAAGAATGGTGTTTGTATCTGTAAATATCTCTGTTGTATATAGTGGTATGTTAGCCCAGTTATTTTCGTTAAATTGATTTTTATCATCAACTCTTACTTTTTGTATCATATCTACAAATTCACTAGAATTTAGAAATAGTTCTATCTCTGGCTCTTCCATCAAAAAATAAATATCATAGAAATGTCGGATTTTCTCTTTGAGTTGAGAATACTCACTATCACTTTCATAAGAGGCTCTTGCGATAGCACTAATCTTTTCACAAAATGTTCTTTTGTAGCTGAGTACATTCACATCAAATGGGTCAAGTGCATATTCACCAATCATAGTAGGTGCTTTTAGTGATAAAAAATCTGTAATGTATGAACTAATCTGTTTTATTTCAAAGGGATGAGGTTGAGCGAAGGAGTTTAATTCAACTATAACACTCTCCACAGCATGACCAAAATCACCATCTTTCAATTTTGTGTAATCGTGAACAGTTTTTCTAAACTCTGAACCTTTTGATACTTGTGCTGGTTTGGAAGTTCTGTAAAGTTTTCATCGACTATCGTTTTTTCTATCTGTTTGATAAGCTTTTTGATTTGGTTAGAACCCATTTCATTAGTGATGACAGCCAAATCAATATCTTCTGAAAATCTATCAATAATTTTATATGCTTTTGAGAGTGAAGTTCCACCTTTAAATATTGCCACATCTGCATAAGAACTCATAGATAGGTTTCGTAGTATATAAGTAACCCAGTAATCTTTTTCAATATAGAGAGATGGGAGGTTTAACTCCTTTGCAGTAGCCTCTATGAGTTCTTGAAAAAGTTCTTTGTTATTGTGTAGAGTCATATGATATTCCAATAGTTTTTTGATGGTAAGACAGTAGTATCAATACCAATTTTGTATTTTGTGAGAGGATTAAGAGAGCCTTTTAGAGAGTAAGCCTGTTCCCAAAGTCCTATTTCTTTAAGTATAGCCCCAAGTAATGCTCGTGTTCGTGGTGTATAGTTCATGGCATACTCTGCAAGTTTTTCTTGATTTAGTTTACTCTCTTTTTGAATGATATTTTTTAAATAGATAAAAGCATTTTCAGGTGTAGTAGCAGGTATCTTTTTTATATCTTTAAGGGCATCAAGAATTTGTAAGAGATATATATCCTCTTTTGGGGCATCTACTCTTTTTGGAATAAATTGGAGTAAAAGATTATCAAGTGCAATTTTTCTATATGTTTTATTTGTAGCGATAGTTTTTGTTTTTGCAATTTGTGTAGTTAATCCTAATTGTCTAAAAGCATTGAGACCTGTCTCATAAGAGGTTTCAGATTTATCTAGGTAACTAAATACTTTTTCTTCACTACTAGGTTCAACCTCTCCAAAAGCCCTTATTTTTGGTTTATAAAACTTGCCCTTTGATACTTTTTTGATTACACCTTTTTTAAAAAGGCGAGAGAGTTCAATAGCCACAGATGATTTATTTTTACATGGTATATCACCATAAGTAAAAAGTTTCGCTTCATCTAGTGTTTCAATATATTGTCTTGTAATATTTGCAACTGACATATTTCATTCTCCTTTTTAGTTAATTATATCCAATTATGAAATGTTTTTCAAGTAAAAAACTTATATAATTAAGATTATATTAATATTAATTTTTGAGCCTGTTCTTTGATAGTATTCTTAGTAAGTTCTACAAATTCATTTTCTCTTAAGATAGCCCAATAAGTTTCATATAAGTAAGATTAAATCCAGAAAAAGATATACTTTTTTCTGGAAAAAATAAAAAGGAATTACTCTAATGAAGCTCTATGATAAGGTGTTTTACTTCATATCTGGTCATGGTAGGGGGTGGGCATTCTCTCCAAGCGATTTACTTGAAAAATTTACTAGACAAGAGGTAGATAGTACTTTATCAGACCTAACAAAAAATAAAAAAATCAGAAGAGTAGCAAGGGGTATATATGATTATCCTAAATATAGTGATTTTTTAGAAAAAGAGCTTAGTCCAGATATAGAGCAAGTTGCTCGTGCATTTGCAAGAAAGTTTAACTGGCAAATAGAAGTTAGTGGTGAGAGTGCATTAAATATTTTGGGGCTATCTACACAGGTAGAGGGTACATATATTTATCTTAGTAATGGTCCAAATAAAACCTACACACTAAATAATGGTACAACTATCAAGTTTAAAAAATCTGCTTTAAAAAATATAGGTTTTAAGCATAGAGAGAGTTCACTATTAGTCCAAGCACTTAAAAGTCTTGGCAAAGAGCATATTAACGATGAAGTTGTTTTGAAAATTAGAAAAAGAATTGATGAAAAACTTTATAGTAAAATTTTAAAAGATACAAAAAACTCTACGGGTTGGATATATGAAGTTATAAAAAAAGCTTTAAAAAAAGAGCAAGAGCATGAATAGTGTTGCAAAATTATCTCTCCAAGAGAGACAAGAGTTATTTTCAGAAACAGCTAAAATGATGAATACTACTAGTAGCTCCTGCAACCTTTCGCCTTGCATTAGCCCTCTTTTTAAACCTCTGAAGTTGGGGTTATTTATGAAGAGGCACTTACAGTAAAAACAATCTTACAATTCACTGTGTAATTTAGAAACATACAGAATCACCCCCTTATTCAAGTATGACATTTTTCGTATATATTTAATAAAACGGATATAATAAATTTAAAAAATAAGGTTAAACAATGTCCCTCAAAAGCTTATCAAAAAGCGATGCTCCTAAAAATATAACAAATAGTGAAAAAAAAATTGGCGATAATGATTTTATAATTTCTAAAACCAACAAGAAAGGTAAAATCATCTACTGCAATGAGATTTTTACTGAAATGTCAGGATACAATGCATCTGATTTAATCGGTGCAAATCACAATCTAATACGACACCCAGATATGCCTAAAATTACTTATAAGATTGCTTGGGACTTAATACAAAAGAAAAAAGAATTTTTTGGATTTGTAAAAAACCTTATGAAAGATGGTGGATACTATTGGGTTTTTGCCTACATTACAGCTGATTTGGATAGTAGTGGCAATATAATCAGTTACACATCTGTCAGAAGAAAATCTCCCCAATCTGCAATAGATGCTATAGCACCTGTTTATAAACTTTTAATAGATGCCGAGAGATCTGGTGGGATGGAAGCCTCAGAAAAACTTTTAGCAGATTTCTTAGCTGAGAAAAATATGAGCTATGAAGAATTAGTAACAGCACTTCAATTAGGAGCAAAATAATGGGATTTTTTTCAATAAATAAAAACAACGAAACAGAATTAATGAAAAAGATAGATGATACATTAACAGATGTCGAAAATGGAAAATTAGCAACTCGTATTATTCTTAGTAAAAATGAAACTCCCTTAGAAAAAATTGCTTGGAAAATAAATAACTCTCTTGACCAGATGGAAGTAACACTTCGTGAAACTAGAAATGTCATAGCTGCTGTAACAAGTTCAGAGATGCACAGGACAATGTTTCCATCAGGCTTAAAAGGGGAGTATAAAGAGACTGCAAACTCTATTCAAAAAGCTATAAATGCTATGAAAGCAAATGAAAAATATAAATTAATGGGGAAAATGTCAACAACATTTAACACTTTAAACGGTGGAATGAAAGGTAATCTAGAGATCATTACAAATGATATTTTTAAAACACAAGATCATTTTGCAAATGTTACAACCCAAACAGCAAATGCTTCTGAATCAGCAAAAGAAACTTACAAAGCAGTTTCTATAACCAATGAACAGATCACCTCTTTAAATGAGCTAATCATTGACACAACTGATGGTATATCTCAAATGGATACTAATGTTTCAGATATAACCACAGTAGTAGAACTCATAAAAGATATTGCAGACCAAACTAACTTACTCGCTTTAAATGCGGCAATTGAAGCAGCAAGAGCAGGTGAACATGGACGAGGCTTTGCAGTTGTTGCTGATGAAGTAAGAAAACTTGCAGAGAGAACTCAAAAAGCAACAGGGGAGATAAGCATAACTATTCAGAATCTACAACAACAATCAAGTTTTATCAGTGAAAATGCTTCCACAATGAGCAATATCGCCAATTCAACAAGTGATACCATGGAAAAATTTTCATCTACTATGGGGGATTTTACTACAAATTTAAATGAAACATCTAAAAATTCAAATAAAAGTAGTTTGGCTCTATATCTATCTACTTTTAAGCTACATCATATTTTATTTAAATCAAATGCTTATTCTGCTGTAGTTAATTCAACAGTAACGGAGGAACTTAAAAAAGACCATCAACATTGTGGACTTGGTAAATGGTATTACTCTGTTGGAGAAAAATATTTTGGTTCTTTTACTTGTTTTAAAAAATTGGAAATGCATCATATTGCTTTTCATAAACTAATCAATGAAAATCTTGACTGTGCCTTAAGTGGTAATTGTATGGCTAAATCAGAGCAATCCAAAGACGAAATTTTATCAAGATTTCAAGAGGCAGAGGAACATTCTAATCAACTTTTTACCCTTCTTGATGAATTGGCAGAAAAACATGGAAGAGATATTAGTATACAAAATGTATTAGATTTTTAGCCCTATTGTTAAGTCAGAGGGCATAAACAACTTCATAGTAAAGGAGAAGAGAAGCTATAAGATACAAGACAAAAATCCGCAGGAGCTACTATAATACCAATACTTGCTTTTCGTATCATACCTATAATTCTAGGTGGTGCCAATAAGTATGCCTCTTATAAAAGACTTACTTATTGGCATATACTTGTGATATAGTTTTAAACTCCTCCTCTTTATCTAAAAAAGCATCTATCACAATAGGATCGAAATGTTTTAATCTTCCATCCAATATAATATTTTTAGTTTTTTCGTAAGCAAATGCCTCTTTGTAAACCCTTTTACTCATCAAAGCATCATAGACATCCGCGAGCGCCATGATCCTCGCTTCGAGAGGTATCTCTACGCCTACTAAACCTTTCGGATACCCTGAGCCATCATATTTTTCATGATGAAAATATGCTATATTTCTTGCAGTCACAAAAAAATCATTCTCTTTATAACTTGAAATTGCATTATCTATAATATTTTTACCCAGTTTTGCATGTGTCTTCATCACATGAAATTCTGCCTCAGTAAGCTTGCCCTTTTTTTTTAAAATAAGGTCTGTTATCCCTACTTTTCCTATATCATGAAGCGCAGATGTTTGGTATATCATCTCTATTTTTTTGAGATTCAAATAATCTTTATATAAACCTTTATCATATATACTTTTGGCTAAAAGTTTGACATACTTTTTCGTCCGTACAATATGTTCACCAGTCTCAGTATCATGAACCTCAGCTACATGTACCATACTATCAAAAAGTGCTATCTGAGATTGGTTAAGCTCTTCTAAAAACACTCTTTTTTCTATTACATCTATCACTATAGAGAGTAAATTAATAATAAAATAGTGCACCAAAAAAGGGACAAGAAGATACCCTAAAGATATATAAATCCCAGCATTTAACTCAAATAAGTTTGCAGCTATAGAAACGACTAATACAATAACCAATAATACAACGATCCAAACTCTATTTTCTCTAAATAATATTATAGCTAGAAGGACACTTAAGAAAAAAGATAGAAGTAAATTATAGATTTTATATCTATTTGGTTGTGAAATTAAAGAATCATCTAAAATATTACCTATAACAGTAGCATTTACTAAGACACCTGCTATCTCCCGAGAGTGGGGAATAATCACCCTATCATGAAGTGCAATTGCTGAAGAACCTAACAAAACTATCTTGCCTTGCAAAAGCTCTTTTGCTTCGCTCATCTGTAGTAAATCTAGAGCAGAAAGTTTTTTATATCCCTTATTAGAATAATAATTTAACAATACACTAGAATCCCTAGAAGTATCTATGCTATGACCAAGAACTTCCATGGTATCCTTATCGTACCTAACACTATCATCAATACTTAAAAGGGTAGCTAAAGCTAATGAGGGGAGTGTTTTATCCTCTTTTTGAGCCAATAAGGGAATCTTCCTTAAGACACCATCTAAATCAACATATTTGTTTACAAAACCCTGCATAGAGGAAGCATTTTGGATAATTGCACTATTGCACATAAGATATAAATAGCTGTTTAATTGTAAAAAGTCACTTGTATTTGGTACTGTAAATATATTATTACACTTGTTATTAGTTAATGGTGTATCACTGAGATAATAACTTAAGACACTATGAGTATTGTGTATCACATCTGCCAAGATCAAGTCATTGTTAAAATATTTTTTATCTAAACCCTCTATTGTCAAATCTATGTGGAAGTATGTTTTATAAAAATTTTCTATCTCTATAGGAGAAGTTCTATCTTTTTCTGGTAACAAGATATCTAAACCAATAGCACTTGCTTGTGATGCACTGACCTTGTTGATGAGTTGTGCTAGCATCACTCTTGGCCATGGCCATTGTCCTAGAGCTTGTAAGCTTTTTTCATCAATATCAACTACAACTACCCTTGAATTTTGTTTATTTTCATTCATCTCTAAAAAAGATGTTGAGAGATCATATATCTGTAAATCAAGGTTTTCAACAAAAGTGCTTTTATAGAGATAAAAATGACTTAGAGATACAAGCACTAACATAAAAATATATAAATATGATTTTTTCATTATTGTATTAATATCTCTGCCCTCCTATTTAGAGTCTCATCTACCTCATCTTTAGTTTTAATTTTTTGATTTTTTTCACCCATCGACTCTAAAGTGATTTGCAAATATTTGAGACCCTCATTATCGATCAATTTTTTTATCTTTTTTGCTCTTTTATCACCTAAGATTAGATTTTTCTTTTCATTTCCCACACTATCAGTATAGCCTACAATTTTTATAATAGGATTTTTTCTTTTTTCTATATCTTGATATATCACTTTTATTTTTCTTTGGGAAGCTGATCTTAAATGTGTACCTGAAAAATACAGTGTATAGCGGGAAGCTTTTTTGTAGATATTTTGTGCTATAAAAGGAAACATTTTATCTAACTCAGCTTTAGAGATTGCTTCTGGTTCAGTTGGTTCTTCATCTTGAGAACCCATTCTCACAAAGGTATATGCTTTATCAACTTCGACAGAACCCATTTCATTTTCTACAACTATTGCATTATGCTTTTTACCATTAGGAAGTAAGGCTACAAAAGCAGCAACCGCACAACCTTTTGCATTGACACTAGTATTTATAAAACTATCAGGACAATCATCTAAATAATCAAGAACACCATCGCTATCAACATCTTGAGAGGGTACCTCTCTATGGATTACTTTTTGAATAGATTTATATAGATCTACGGCTAAGAGATCCATAGGAATAATAAATAGTAAAAAATAAGAAATAATTGTTTTAATGAAATTCATAGAGTTATTATACTAATACTTGCTTTAAAACTTCCTCAATTCGAGTTACACCCATAATCTCAACTGCGTCTTTGACCTCTTTTGGAATATCATCGAGGTCTCTATCATAGTTTTTTTGTGGGATGAGTACCTTTTTCATCTCTGCTTTATAGGCTGCTATCAATTTTTCTTTTAGACCGCCTATGGGTAGGACATCTCCATTTAACGACACTTCTCCTGTCATCGCCATATCTGGACGAATCTTGCAAGAAGAGAGTATAGATGCTATTACGCTACACATCGCTATCCCAGCACTTGGTCCATCTTTTGGTGTTGCTCCATCAGGAACATGTACATGAAGATCATAACGCTTATAGACTTCACTCACATCTACTTTAAGGTCATCCTCTGCCTCTTTTTGTGTTCTTGGAACATTTTTCGGATCGATGGTTAATTTTTTTGTATCTATAAGAGTTTTTACCACACTAAAAGCGATTCTCGCAGACTCTTTCATCACATCACCAAGGGAACCTGTAAGTTGCATAGTCCCTTTACCTTTGATACGAATCGACTCAATTTTGAGCACATCTCCACCTACAGCTGTCCAAGCAAGACCATTGACCACACCTATCTCAGCATCTTTTTTTGCTTTGTCTATCTCAAACACAGTCTTATCAAAGTAAGTTTTAAGATTTTTAACACTCAAAGAGACTTTCATAGTTTCAGGTTGTTGCAGTATCTCCCGTGCTACCTTTCTTGAGAGTTCTGCTAAACGACGACGCAAGTTACGCACACCAGCTTCACGAGTATAAGAGTGTATCAACTCTTTTAAGGCTGCCTTTGAGACACTAAGTTCTCTTTTTTTCAAACCATGCTTTTTAAGTTCTTGAGGAAGTAAATATCTTGAAGCAATCTCAAATTTTTCTTGCGGTGTATAAGAACTAATGGTGATAAACTCCATTCTATCACGAAGCGGTGCAGGGATTGAGCCTACATCATTCGCTGTCGCTATAAAGATAACATTACTCAAATCTATGTTAAAGTTGAGATAATAGTCTCTAAAATCTTTGTTTTGTTCAGGGTCAAGTATCTCTAAAAGTGCTGCTGTTGGGTCACCCCGTTGGGCACGAGCTACCTTGTCTATCTCATCAAGAACTATAACAGGATTCATCTTTTTAGCATCAATAAGCCCTTGTGTTATACGCCCAGGCATCGCACCTACATAGGTACGACGATGTCCACGAAGTTCGTTAACATCTTCTAACCCACCTAATGCTATACGGATAAGTGGTCGTTTAAGTGCCTCAGCTATAGAGTTAGCTAAAGAAGTTTTACCAACACCAGGAGGTCCATTGAAACACAGTATTGCTCCTGCGGCATCACTCTCTTTTATGCCACGAAGTTGCATAAGCTCTTTGACTGCAAAATATTCTACTATGCGTTCTTTTGGTTTTTTAAGCGAAAAATGATCGAAATCTAGTTGTTTCTGAACCTCATCTATATGAAGATTTTTTTTGCTCATTTGACCAAAAGGTATCTCTAAAACCCAGTCAAGATAAGTTTGTGTCATAGAGGCATCTGAGGAGTCGGGATGCATACGAGTAAGTCGTTCTAACTGCTTATTTATCTCTTTATAAACTTCGGGATCCATTTTTGACTTTTTAGCCTCTAACTTCTTACGGTAATCTTCCATCTCCTCATCACGAGCAGTATCAGTCCCTAACTCATGCTGAATCTGTTTGAGTTGTTCTTTTAAAAAATACTCTTTATTTACTTGTTCTATATGCCCATTCACTTTTGAACGAATCTCTTTTTGAAGTTTATTTGCCTCTATCTCTTCTAAAAGAAAATCAACAAGGTCTAAATATCTTTGTTCAGTATCATGTTGAACAAAAAGTTTATATGCTTGATCTTTTTTAAGTTTTACTGTTGAACAGATAAGATCTATAATTCTATTATGATCATGATTTTCCTCTATAGTTCTAAGTAGATCAGGGGGGAAATAGTTACTCACGCCAGAGAGTATCTTCACTTTTTCACGCACAACCTCAAGAAGTGCATCTATTTTAAGTGAAGTTGTATTGGTCACTTCTATGATCTCTACTCTCGCTATACTTGGGTTGTCTGAGACTTCATAGATTATTTTAGCTCTTGATAAACCTTGAAAAAGAATTTTAACTCTACCGTCTGGAAGCACAACCTTTCTCATGATAGAACCCACTACCCCTGCATCATAATGGGACTCAAAAGCTCTCTCGCCTTCATGCGAAGACTTCACTGGACACACTATAACAAGTGTACTCTCTTCTATCGCTTTGGCTGCTGCATTGATGTTTGCATCATCACCTAAAAAAAGTGGACTTATCATAAAAGGATACAAAAAGAGTTCATCCTCTGCTATCACTGGTATATCTGCTGGAAAATCTCCATAATTGCTCAGTTTCATATTTCTCCTAATAACCGTTTGTTTTATTTTGAGTTTCTTGGAACTCATTTTGTGTATCTCTTTGTTTCTTACCGCTGATGTCATCACTCGAATCGGTATCTAATGTTTCTTTGATGGCTGAATCATCAGAGATAGAGTTTCGCGAAACAACACTTTTGGTATCTGGTATCAAAAACCCGTACCAACTACCTCTTCCGTTGCCTTCAAACGGAGCCCTATACCAAGCACCTTCTGCTCTATCTATATTGTTCCAATTTATCCAAGGTTTTGGTTCAATGCTACGATAATATTTTGCACTTCTATATTTATCTATCCTATCATATAAAGAGGCTATGGACTCATTTAAAGAAGCCTCTCCCATATAAAGTCTTGTTATCATCGTATCTACTACACTAAAGTACATAGAATGGGGATGGTTTTTTTTAAACTTCTCCCCCTCGATGATAGCATCTTTCATCAAAGCTTGGTCTCGTCTTGGATTTGGAAGTGCCATATATTTGGCTTTTATCTTCATGAACTCTGCCGCTTCTTTTTCATTTGGGTTTGCATATCTTTTTATATACTCATTTAAAAAGTGTTCACTTAGTAAATACTCTTTATAATACATATGTGATACTGCTAGGATTAGCGTAGCTTCTTGAAGCAATGGTGAACCAATATGCTCCCCTTGAAGTGAAGAGTAATAACTATCTGCCTTTTCCAAATTGGCATTAGCAATAGACTCGACTATCTTAGTGTACCAGTAGATAGCGGGCTTGTTATATTCTTCAAGCTCTTTTGCACAGCCACCAAAAAACAAAAAAGTAACTATGCCCATAAGTAAAAAATTAGTTTTAAATATCATATATTGTAGTTCCTAAACTTAATAAAGTGTTATTTTATCTAAAACTTATATAACAAAGTTGAAATAAACAATAAAAAAATAGGTACAATTCATGCTTATATATCAAACAATGATAGATTTACTAAAATATATGAAGGTTATTTATGAAATTTGAGATTAGCGTACCACTTCTAGGGTTTGATAGAATTAAGGAAGTTTCACTTGAAAAGATAGATGATATTTTCATGAAGATGCAAGCTAGCAATGATGAATACATCTCTTTTACCCTCATTGATCCTTTTGTCTTAAGAGATTATGATTTTGAAGTGCCAAAAAACATTCAAGATATTTTAGAAATAACAAAAGAGTCTAACTTGCTCACACTCAACATCGTACTCCTTCAAAATCCCATTGAAGACTCTGTTATCAACTTTATAAGCCCTATTGTCTTTAACACAGACAATAAAAAAGCTGCACAAATCATTCTTCCAGAATCAACAAAATATAGTGTAGCAGAAAAGATTTCTACTTTTTTAAATAAATAATTCTTATACTTAAAGTTAAAGTAAGTAATCTTGGCGTATAATCAGAAATTATGCTTTACAAGGGAATTCATATGAAACAATCAAGACTTTATTTA
>JALUXP010000072.1 GCA_027013295.1 Sulfurimonas sp. | reverse complement strand
TCCATTAGACTTGACTTTTACTGCTGAAGATGTAGGAGGAATTGCAACTGATCTCTATACATCAAATACAAATTTAAATATTGCTACAATATATTACGAAGATAACGATACTAAAGATTCTTCTGGAAGAATGGTAGGGACAAGCACTATTGTCACTCAACCAAGTTTTACAAATGGTTTAGCAACAAATGCTATAACTCAGTTTGATGATGTCGGAAAAGTAACTTTGCATTTTGAAGATCGAAACTGGGCTGCTATTGACAATGGCGATGGTACACCTCAAAACTGTTCCACAACAGGTGGATATCTATGTGGTGATCTCAATGCTACCTTCATCCCTGCTTCTTTTACCTTCGATACTATTACAGTAAAAAATGCCAACAATGGAACTTTTACCTACCTTTCAAACGACATCAATAACTCCTCTTCGATGTTTGCTGCGATGGATATCACTCTAAGTGCTAGAAATGCTCTGGGTGGAGTAACAAAAAATTATGCCTCTGGACTGTGGGAAAAGAATATGAAAATCACCATCACCAACTCTACACCAAATACCCCTACTTTACTTACAAAAGATATTAACTCTAGTGTTAAACTAGGCTTTAACAATGGAAGCAAAACCATCGCATGGAACGAATCAAACAACTCCAAACAACTGAGATTTAATTTCACAAGAACAACCAATATACAGCTCAACCCTCTAAAGGTTAATATTGGTGAACTTGCACTCAACGCATCGGCTACCTACCCAACTGGAGCTGTCACAGGAAATGCTACAGCAACCAATACAGCTACATTCTTGTATGCTCGTTCCCATGCACCAAGACAAAGATTCAATACATCCAATGCAACAGACTTAATCTACTTTGAAACATATTGCTATGGTACTGATGCCAATGGTAACACTTGTGATAAAACACTTCTACCAAATTCTATTGCCTCAAAATATACAGATGACCCTAGATGGTTTGTCAATACTCTCCACACTCCAGCCACTGGAAAGATTATTGGTACCCCATCTCAAATTGGTGTTGCCACATCAAAAAGCACTATTGGCACCATTACCACTACCCCTGCAGGCATTACAAAGGTTCCTATCACCTATACTGGAACAAAGTATCCATACAAAGCAACTTTTGAATACAATGCTTCTTCGTGGCTCCTCTACGATAGATACTCCTCGACATCTTCTCCTGCTACTGCAAACAGATTTGAAGTAGAGTTTGTAAACAGTGCATCATCATGGGCTGGTTCTGGTGAAAACAGTGCAAGCACTGCATCCTCAGGTGCTTCTAAAACCAACAGGAGAACTATGTGGTAAAAAGTGCTTTTTCACTTTTAGAAGTGGTCTTTGCCATTATTATCATGGGCATCACAATGGTCACTCTCCCCGTAATGATGAGCTCAAACGATAAAGGGATAGACACAACTCTCATCCAAGAAGCTATCTTTGGTGCATCAGCTGAGCTTAACCAAGTCCTCTCTTATAGATGGGATGAAAATTCTATAAATGAGACAGTCGATCCAAAGGCACTTGGACTCTCAGGTGTAGTCCAAACAAGCTACAGTGACTGCGACACCAACACTTCATCACCTACCTATGGACTTAGACCTGGGCATATCACACAACCAAAACATAGGAAATGTTTACTTAACTTTCCAACTACATCTACTTTGGGTTCAGATGCTGGTGACCTAGATGACATTGACGATGTTAGCACCTCTGCAAAATCTCTCTTTATTAACTACTCTGCAGATGTAGATGGGTATAAACAAGATTTTCAAAGTAGTGTAAGCGTAAGCTACGATACCATGGGTGGCTTAGTTGGTACTCATGATGCTAAAAAAGTTACAGTAACTGTCACAGATGCAGCGGGTAATATAGTCACAAAACTTACATCCTATACCCTCAATATCGGTGAAATTGATATGGACGATAGAATTTTTTAATGAAAAAAGCCTTTACTATGATGGAACTCATCTTTGTTATTGTTATTGTTGGGATTTTAAGTAAGTATGGTGTTGAGTTTATGGCACAAGCCTATAAAGGTTATATATTTTCTAAGATCAACAATACCCTCCAAGGTCAAAGTTCTAGTGCAGTTGAGTTTATATCAAAAAGACTCTCTTACCGCATCAAAGACTCTGTCATAGCAAGAAAAATTGATGGAACTTACACATCTGTATCTAATGCAACTGGAAGTAACTACACCATACTAGAATGGATTGGTTCTGATGGTGACAATTTTAGAGGAGATGCTCTACCAAACTACTCCGCTATCATAGATCTCAATGCAAGCACAGCTTCCAACCTCCACTCCCCTGACACCAATACAAATCGCCTCAATACTCTCATAGGTATACTTTCTCAAGGCAACTCTAGTTTATCAACAAGTGCTCTTTATTTTATAGGTTCAAGTAGCGATATTACCACCTCTTATGGGTGGACAAACGGAACACCTGCTTTTTCTACCCAAAAAAATGTAGCGATGCACCCCATAAAAGCTGGCACTACAACAAAAGATTTTAGCTCTAGTATAACGGGTGTTGACTTTAGCGGTGTAGATGTATTTGAATACTATAAACTTGCATGGACAGCATATGCTATAGTTTATAATACTGCCACAAAGAAGTTAAAACTTTATTACGACTACCAACCTTGGGCGGGAGAGAGTTATAGTACATCAGGAAAAAACATCAAAAGCATTCTTATCATGGATAATGTATCTACATTCAAATTTGGAGCTATTGGTTCACTCATAAAAGTACAAGTCTGTGTCCAAAGTCAATTAACAGGGGAGAAGTATTCGATATGCAAAGAAAAAACTATCTACTAAATACCCTTGGCTCTATTTTTAGCTCCCGTGAGCATTTTTCTTCGAAAAATATTCCATACGCTAAAGCCAAGCGTAGAGGCTTTGCTATGATCTCAGCGATAGTGATCATGTTAGTAGTAGCGTCCATCGCAACTTTTACTTTAATGCAAACCTCTCAAAGCATAAAAAAAACTGCCGATGTTTATCTTTATGAACAGGCAGAACTTTATACAAAAAGTGCCATAGAATATGCCCTCTTTGAGGTAGCAAAAGCAGGCTGTGTAGATAACCTACACTTTACTTTAGGTACCATCTATGATATAAACATAGATATGCGATATAGCTATACCATTACACCTGTAGGATGCACTAGTTTTGCAACAGTTACATCTCCCAAACAAAATGGCTCTGTTCTCATGGATATAACTGTACAAGTAGATGCTAATGATACAGGAAGTGATCCTTTAAGATATTTTAGAAGAACTATACAAAAACTTTAAAATTTCTCTTTAGTAAACTCTTTTTTGATATAATAATTTTCTAGGGGACAACTCTCTATTTAAACAAAAAAGGATTAAATTATGAATATATCATTAACAGGAAGACACTTAGAACTTACAGATGCTATAAAAGCTCATATGAATACCTCGATACAAACACTCAATAAATATAATATGGACATCACAAGTGTAAATGTTGTGGCATCGACACAAACAAAAAAGGGTAAAGAACATTCTATGGTTGAGTTTGTCATCAGTCTAGCTGGAAAAAACTCTATTGTCATCAAACAAAATAATGATGATTTATATGCGGCTATAGATATAGCTATAGAGCGTGCACAAAAAGCTATGCGTCGTATGCACGACCGTGAAGTTGACCATCAAAAAGTTGGGCTCAATGTGATCAAAGCAGAAACAAACCTTGGTATTGACCTCAAACAAGAAGAACTCTCAGGTGAGGATGAGATCATCCCTGTTGAACTTGATCTCTACAAACCTCGTGAAGTTGAAGATGCACTAGAGGATCTCAAAGAGAGCGGAAAAATGTTTGAAATCTTTATGGATAACGAACAAAAGACAAGAGTTCTTTACAAAAGAAATGATGGAAAATTTGGGTTGTACTAATAATAGTCCCATTAGAGGAACAAGTCCCTCTAATTCCGCTAAGGCCGCTGAGGCCACTAAAGCTAGAGCCTGTTCGGCTCAGATGCCGTTGGCTTGAGCGTATGGAACATTTTTCTAGTTCCCAAGCTCCAGCTTGGGAACTAATTCGATAGTCCTACAAGGAGGATAAACTTTGTTTTACTTTCTCTACAATTTTTTCATCCTCAGCCAAATCAATCCACCTAAACTGACTTCCACTTTGGCTCCCCCCCCTGAGTAAATCACCACTTTTTCTATACTTTAAATCCATATTTGCTATATCGAATCCACTCGTAGTGTGACAAAATTCATCTAACCTATCTGTAGAATTTTGATTTGTATAAAGATAACAATAACCCTTTAAACCAGTACGACTTACACGACCACGAAGCTGATGCAATGTTGAGAGACCTAATCTCTCAGCACCAACTATCACTACTGTACTAAGTTTAGGCAAAGAGATACCCACTTCTACCACTGTCGTAGCTACAAGAATATCTCCTTTTTGAGAAAATTCTAAAAGCACTTTCTCTTTTTCCTTATCTTTACCATGAGTCACATACACATTGTCAAAATGACTCTCCCAATATCCTCGTGCTTCTTCAATGCTTTGGTACTCAAGCACTTCGCTTTGTTCAACAAGTGGATAGACTAAAAGCACTTGATTACCTTTGTCTATCTCGACTTTTATATGCGAAAGCAAATCTTTAAAGTTTTGTTTATGGATGACGCTTGTGGAAATATCTTTTTTAAAGGGAGTGGATGTTATGAGACTAACATCAATGTGAGCTGTTTCTATCATAGCCAGTGTTCGAGGTATAGGAGTTGCCGAGAACTGTAGATAATGTGGTTTGTTTTTCCCTGCGGACACTAGCTTTTCAAGCATATTCCTCTGTTGTGTTCCAAACCTATGTTGTTCATCTACCATCACCAAAGAAAACTCTGGCAACTCTCTGTAAAGTAAAGCATGTGTACCTATGATAAAATCAAACTCACTCAGGTCTATCTTCTTAGTCTTGTTTGTCACTAAGGTAATTTTCAGTTTTGGTAAAAACTTTAAAGCCTCTTCATAGAGTTGATTGGCAAGGATGGTTGTGGGTGCCATCAGGATACTCCCATATTTACCCATCATATACGCAGCAGCTAAGATAACCATAGTCTTACCACTTCCTACATCACCCACTACCATTCTTTTTGCAGATAATTCAGAATTTAAGTCTTTTTTGATATCTTTTATCGCCCCTACCTGCTGATCTGTCAACCTAAACGGCAAGGTTTGTACCCAATCTTCATAAGAGTACAACGCTTTTGCAATAGTTTTAAAGTACCTTTTTTTAGAAGCTAGTAGTTTCATATAAACAAAAAGTTCCGTAAATTTAAAAGCATCAAGCATAGTTTTGTCTAGCTCTTTAAGATTGTATAATTGATTTGGAAAATGCAGTTCTAAGATGCTACTAGCGACCTCTCTTGATAACCCCTCTTGCATTAATCTCTCTAAGTTAAGATTTTTATGTATAAACCTTTGCATTACATCGCTTCTTAACTTTGTTTTATACTTTGGAGTGATAGCACCTATGTTTGTTACTTTTCTTGGCATACTCATGGCGCATTGCCCCATTTTACACTCTATAACACCATAAAAGTAGTTTCTATCTCCAACATTGAACTGGTGCATCATATAGGGCTTTGGACGGAACATCACACCTTGAACACTATGTCCAAAGTTATGAGCATAAAAAGTTATCTGGATAGAATTTTGTGCGCGAAAAATAGACTCTACTGTAGCATCTATAAGTTGTGGGGTATGCTCATAGAGTTGTTTGCTTAATCGTAAATCCTCATAAGCATTGGGAATTATAAGTGCAAGCTGCGACCAAGAGGAGATATTTAATTTTGTGAACTTTTCCTCTTGGTCTTTTGTGAGTTTCAAAGCTTATCCTTTTTGTGTTATAATTCCAACAAGAGGAAACTTTTTCATAAGTTTCCTTCTCAAGTTGGATTTGCCCCACCCTCAGGTGGTGACAAAAAATTATACCCCTAAAATCATCTTTGAGCTAAAAACATGACATTTTGTCAAGTTATTTTTTCACTTCTTTTGTAACTATAGCAAAACTAAGGTCTAATATCTCGGTATGTTTTTTAATATACTTGTTTAAATCATCCAGTTTCAAGGCTTTGATCTTCTCTAACTCTTTTAAAGATGCACCTAGCTTTTCACCACGATAATACTCTTGAAATGTACGAGAGAGTCTTTGACTCATGGTCTCAACACGCAGAGGCTCACTCCCAAGTAAAAACTTTTTCGTTTGCTCAAGTTCAGCCTCTGTTACACCATTTTTTACAAACTCGGCTATCACCTCTTTGACTGTTTTTTGTGCCTCATCGAGTGAGTCTAGTTTTGTTTGAAGATACCCTGAAAAGTAGGAACATGACTTGTTTAAACTCACTCTTGCATACGCTGAGTAAGCAAGCCCCCGTTTCACACGAATCTCCTCCATCAATCTACTTCCAAAACCACCAGTTCCTAAGATAAAAGTAGCAACTCTTGACTTGTATTCTTCTGGGTCATTCACACTCATATTGTACGGTGAACCAAAATACATATAAGCTTGTTTTGTTTCTTTTTCTAAAATGACCTCTTTAGGAGTTGCCCTTACATCATAATGCTTTAACTTTTGGAAATTACCTTTTGGCATATAAGAGATAACAGCTTGAATCTTTTGTTTTATGATCTCTATATCGATATCTCCACCAACGACAACAATAAGTTGAGAGCTTACAAGA
The DNA here is from genome assembly GCA_027013295.1 of Sulfurimonas sp. Lineage (GTDB taxonomy): Bacteria > Campylobacterota > Campylobacteria > Campylobacterales > Sulfurimonadaceae > Sulfurimonas. Next base: position 27,524 of record JALUXP010000072.1, on the reverse strand, counting down.
TGCTCTTGAATGAACTGCTTCACATCTTGAAGTTTTATAGATGATACACTCTCTTTTGTACCAGATGCTGGATTTGCTAAAGGTGTACCCTCAAAAAGCACTGCTTTGAGTTCATTGCCCGCTACATAGTCAAAATCATTTTCTTTAGAACTAAGTTGCCCAAGAAGTGTCGCTTTGACCTTGCTAAGTGCTTTCTCGCTTAGATTTGGGTCTTTAAGTAAAGCATCAAAATAGACAAGAGCTTCATCAAACTCATCACTCAGACATGAAAGTTCCATCACAAAAGTTTCTCGCCCTGTCGATGCATTGATGCTTATAGCTCTCGCTTCAAGTTCCTCAGCAAAGGCAGTTGAACCAAGTTTTTTTGTACCTTCTCCCATCATTCTAGCACTGAACTTTGCAACTCCTGCTATCTTAGTATCTGTGATAGTTCCAGCATCTTGAAAAATAAACTGCATATTCACAAGAGGAAGTCTTTTGTCACTCTCTAAGATGATTGGTATCTCAAAACCGTTTGCTTTGATGTATTGTATCTGTGCTGCCATTAAGTATTGTCCTAAAATTAGTATTGTTAAAAGTATTTTTTTCATTAAAATCTCTCTAGTATTTCATACGCTGTATTTCTCACCGCAGGATGCTCTCCAATATCGCGAATAAGATGCACCATCTCCTCTTTTGCCATTGAGTAAGCTGCACCCGCTGAACTCACTACATTTTCTTCCATCATCGTGGATCCAAGATCATTTGCTCCAAATTTGAGTGCCATTTGACCAATGTAAGGACCCTGAGTTACCCAGGATGACTGAATATTTGGCACATTGTCAAGATAGAGTCTTGCCACCGCGAGTAAACGCAGGTAACGGTTTGAAGAGGGCTTATCCATATCTGGAATCTGTGCTAAAAGTTCTGTGTTACTTCCTTGAAAACTCCACATAATAAATGCTCGAAAACCACCTGTCTCATCTTGAAGAGAACGCACCATCTCAAAATGATCAACAATGTCTTCATCACTCTCAACTGTACCATACATCATAGTAGCTGTGCTCATGATACCCAGCTTATGTGCTTGGCGATGAACATCGACCCAAACTTCAGAGTCAATTTTTTTAGGAGCGATGATATCACGAACCTTATCTGAGAGTATCTCAGCTCCAGCACCAGGGATAGAAGCAAGACCTTTGACTTTGAGTCGTGCTAGAACTTCTTGAATTGTGATACGAGAAACTTTGGCTATGAAGTCTAGTTCTATTGAGCTAAATCCATGAATAGTAATCGTAGGGTATTTTGTATGGATATGCTCCACCAAATCCTCATACCATTCTATCTTGAGTTTAGGATGCACACCACCTTGAAAAAGTATCTGTGTTCCACCTATCTCTAGGAGTTCATCTATCTTGGCATCTATCTCTTCATATGTAAGTACATAAGCATCTGCATCTTTTTCATGTCTATAAAAAGCACAAAATTTACAATCAACCCAACAGATATTGGTATAGTTTATATTTCTATCTACTACAAAAGTGGTCACCCTCTCTGGATGTAACTCCGCTTTGACTTCACTTGCCATCTTACCAAGTGTTTTTAGGTCAGCCTCTTTTAGAAGGTGCAGTGCTTCGGCTTTTGTGAGTCTTTTATTTTTTGTTAATTTCACTCTATTTCCAACCTTCATTTCTCGGATTTACCGGTGGTTTTTTTATAAATTTATAATACACTAAGAAGATGACTAATAAGCTAACAAAAATTACCCCAACTATCTGAGCCCATGCTCCAATATGTAGTATTTTGTTGAGTATTGAGGCGTGTGACTTGGTATCTATATCAAGTTCAACCATCTCTGCAATATGAGTCATAGCCGATACTGCTAAACTTCCCTCAGGGATGCTTTGATGACAAGAAAGACAGATACCACGACGGTCTATTTTATCTCTTTGGGCTTTATTTAGAGGGGCTGAAAGTTTAAAGTGACTTCCAACTGTCATGAGCTGTGTACCGTTTTCATCCAATATTTTAGAGTAATCATGTTTGAGATTGGCAATAGCTGGAATCTGCTCATCTACTTGTTTAGGGAGTATCTTCCCATCTGCAGTCATAATATCTACTATAGTATTGTGACTTGGATCAAAAGTACCATCAATGCCAAAACCTAAAGCTTTTTTACTTGCATGACATGACTCACAACTTCTTGCTTCTTTTTGGATAGTATGTGGCTGAATAGGTGACATATCTATAGCATTTTGTCCCTCCTTGCCAGCACCTTCAACATTTTGTACTTTAAATATATGGTTTTGAAGTAAAGCTTTGCCATCTTTTCCTATAACCGTAGCTGTCACTTGACAACCTGGAACAAGTGGCGTTATGCGTCCCTCTCCATTTTGACCGAGCATTGGGTTTTCCCAACGCAGATAGGAACGAGTTTCAGTCACTTTACCATCTACAAGATATTTTTTGAGGTCTTTTCTCATCCCACCAGTTCTCCCATGGATGTCATGGTCATGGGACATCTGAAGGTAGTCAACATTTTGCTTACCCTCGCTGTAGTCTATCTTGACATGACAGCCATAACATTGTGGTGCCCATGTTGCGTGGCAGGTATAACACTCCATCTTATCATTATGGGCAGTGATGCTGTCCATCGCAACTAATGCTTTTTTAGAGAGTTTCTCTTGCTCTTTTAAAAGTTTTAGAGGCTTGAGTTCTATATCTTTACCACTTGCTAGATGCATAAGGATTTTATTGCCTTTTTTGACAGCTTTTGGAAGAGGATTCCCTCTTGCCATGATGATATAACCATCCTCTTTGTCTTTTGGCACAAAACCTTGTTGCAAATACTTTGCTAAGTCTTGAGTGACTCCACGAGCTTTACCAGTTTTTGGTGTTGTTTTAAACTCATCAGAATACCCAAGTGGCAATTCCCATGGGTATTTTTTAGTAGTACCATGACAATCTTGACACTCTATCTCAACTGCACCTAAGTTCGCACCACTTAAGAAGCCATCCCCGTGCATATCGTTTGAGGTATGACAGTCTTGACACATCATCCCTTTTTTGAAGTGGACATCAGCTTGCATATGGATGTAGCGTTTAGTATGGAGCTTGGGTTGAGCATTTCCATCTTCATCGTAGGTAGCTTTATATGCTGTCTCCATAAGACCTTGGTAAGATACTCCGATGCGTTTTCCACGGTTATGACAAGTTGAGCAAGTCTCAGTCGGCACACCAGAATAATGCACACCATGAACGCCAACTTTTACTTTGCGTGAACTCTGGATAGAGTGGACAAGCATGTGACCAGCTTCATCTTTTTTGATGCGTTTATCTTTGCCCTCATAAAGTCCAGCATTTGAGTAAGGCACATGACATGATGCACAGCCTATCCCTCTAAAATCACCTCGGCGAAAGCGACCTTTACTTCCAGTATGACAACGCAAACACTCTTGACGCAGATATGTGTAGACTGCTAAAGATGGGTCTTTCTCAACCTCCTCTGCAGTTGGTGCAGGTGGGAGTTCTTTCATCTCATTTGGGAAAACTTGGGGTTCGAGTTTGGAGAGTTTTTGCATATACTCTTTATATGCTTGGCTCCCTAAGCGAGTGCTAATATCTTCAGGGTTTCTTGTTTTGTAGTTACCGTTTATGTGCTGATATCCCTCTTTGCCACCAAAACTCCATAAAGCACCTTGAATCTTCCCTTGTTCAGTCATCATCAGTGAATTCATCTGTGCTTTAACTTGTTTTTTATGACACATCCCACAAGTGTTTTCATTTATCCAAGAAGAGGCAGGTGCTGGGTAATATGTCTTTGGACCCTCATGTGTTTTAAAGTATGTAACTGTTCCCTTATGTGCATACTCAACACTTTTGTTGTAAGGATTTCCACCATGACAAACGATGCAGTCATTACCTTTATGTCCAGCTTTATCGGCAACTTTGAGGATAGCTTTCATCATACCTGAGTTAGGGTCTCGGATATCCTCGATGCCCTTATGGCAAACTATACACTCATTTGCACTAAAGAGCAAAGAACTGAAAAATAAAGCTACTATTAAAATCATTTGCTTCATATATTTTTCCCCTTTATCTCATCTAAGAGTGTTTGAGAGTTTTGGTACTCTTGTTTGAAAAATTCATAAAGAGCTTCAAATTCTTCATTTTCTTCTATAATTTTTTTTGAGTTTTTATCTAAAGGAGTTGATTTTAAATTATATGTAGAGAGAAGCTTTATATAAACATCTCTATTTTCATTGCTGATTATTATAGGTAGATAGCCATTTTTAAGCATATAAATATTTGATATCAATCTCGCCAATCTACCATTTCCATCAAAAAATGGATGAATTGAAGTAAAACCTATATGGCATCTTGTATATTTTTTTATACTCTCTTCTAAACTTATATCTTCTTTTAGTATTTTTTCAAATTCATTAAACCATATATTCATCAGATGCTTTATATCTGAAGGATTTGGATATGGGTAGTATTTTCTTGTATTATCTTCAAGTAAAACATAGCGTCCATTTTCAACAACTTTGTAATCACCAATGGGACACTCACTATCTATAACAATATTTGTCTGCACCGCGGTGTGAAGTTCAAATATATCTTCTTTTGTAAGAGTATCTTTATCTAAAAATTTATAGATTATATCTATAGCTCGACTATGTCCAAGAACCTCATTATGTTCTCGTATTGACTTACCTTTTACAGTCAAACCTTGTTCTATTATAAACGCAGTATCTCCTAAAGAGATAGTATTGCCTTCTATCGCATTAGAAGTATAGGTCCACTGTATCTTTAACTCGTCTTTTAAAGTTTTAACAGCTGTTTTAGTCATGCCTGCATATAGATTATCCATTTTATTACTTTACTTGTCCTTGCTTATTGCGTCTAATACACCATTGATAAACTTAGGACTTTGCTCAGTTCCAAAAGCTTTAGTGATCTCAACGGCTTCGTTGATGACCACTGCAGAGTCAAGCTCTCCAAAAAGAATCTCATACGCAGCAAGTCGAAGTGTAGCACGCTCAATGCTCCCAAGTCTCTCAAAATCCCAATCTTTAAGATGCTCTATGATAGCCTTGTCACAAGATTCTATATTCTCCATCACACCAGTATACAATTCTAGTGCAAAGTCTTTTTGTTTATTACGGATTTTCTTTTCTTCTAGGATTTCACCTGTATGCTCAGATGTATTTCCATTGCCTAAGTCGTAAGCATATAGTAGTGAAACTACTGCCATTCTTGCATGATGTCTAGTTGCCATCAGATACTCTCATAAAGGTCAAGCATCTCGATAACTGTTGTCATCGCTTCAAAACCTTTGTTTCCTGCTTTTGTTCCAGCACGCTCTATTGCTTGCTCGATAGAGTCAGTTGTTAAAAGTCCAAAAGAAACTGGTTTTTGGTACTTCAGGCTCATAGATGCAATGCCTTTAGTTGCTTCAGCAGATACATAGTCAAAATGAGGTGTAGCTCCACGGATAACAGCACCCAATGCACAAATAGCATCATATTTTCCACTATCTAAAAGCTGGTCAATCACCATAGGCAGTTCAAACGCTCCTGGGATAAGTACATGAGTTAGTTCATCTTCATTACCACCATGTCTTTTAAATGCATCTTGGGCACCCTCAACAAGTCTATCTACTATGAAATGGTTCCATCGTGTACTTACTATCGCAATTTTTTTTCCATTTATTACTTTTAATCTACCTTCTACTACCTTCATAAACTATATCTCCTGTTTGTATTTAATTTATCCGTAAAAAGAACTAATCTCTTTTACTACGCTCAGACCGCTAAGGTCACTAAAGAGAGAATTAGATTTCTCTAATTCTCTTCAATTTTTGTATTAATTTTTCTAAGTCTTCTAATTTAACCATGTTTGGACCATCACTAAGTGCAATGCTTGGGTCAAAGTGTGTCTCCATAAAGAAACCATCTACTCCCACTGCTGCTGCACCACTTGCAAGATATGGTACCATCGAACTATCGCCACCTGTTTTCCCATCTTTTGCAGTTGGCATCTGCACTGAATGCGTAGCATCAAAGATCACTGGTGCGAACTCTCTCATAGTCACTAGGTTACGCATATCTACTACCATATTTCCATACCCAAAAGAGTTTCCTCTCTCACAAAGATAGACTCCATATTTAGCAGAGTTTTCATAAGTAGCTTCGTTGCAACCACGAGTTTGTAAAACTTTTAAAACTGGATAGAGCATAGCATCGCCACCAAGGAACTGCCCTTTTTTGATGTTTATCTTACATTCTGTTTTTGCACAAGCAACAAGGAGGTCAGTTTGTCTACATAAAAAAGCAGGAATTTGAAGCATATCTACAACCTCTGCTACTTGAGCAACTTGTGTTGACTCATGTACATCAGTAACGATCTTATAACCAAACTCATCTTTCACTTTTTGCAAGATGCGTAAACCCTCATCGATGCCAAGCCCACGAAAGCTTTCTAAAGAAGTACGATTTGCTTTGTCAAAACTAGCTTTAAAATAAAAATCTATCGACTCATCTTCATGGTAAGGCATAAGTGCCTCAGCTATTTTTAAAATATTTTCTTCACTTTCAATGACACACGGTCCTGCAAGTAATACCATCAGTACATCCTTTTTATGACTTACTTTAAAATAAAGAGAGATTATATCATAATGGATTTAAAACTAAACTAGCTTTTTGGCATTCTTGCAGTGACATTTTCAAGTGTTTTAAAGATGGCTTCTTCTTGAAAAGGTTTTACCATATAACCATTTGCCCCTTTTTTTATCATTTTAAGGACACTATCTTTGCCACCTTCAGTTGTTGCCATAATGATGCGTGTTTTATGCCACTCTTTATTGGCCCGAACTGCACCAACCACTTCTTCACCAGTCATATTTGGCATATTCCAATCAAGAAGCATAATATTAATTTGATGTTTTTTCATCATATCCATAGCCACAAGTCCATCTTCTGCTTCATAAATAGTGCATCCCTCAGGCCATGATGGTTCTACGAAAAATCTTTTGACAGTATTTGTCAACACTCTCCTTACTATTTTACTATCATCTACAATAAGTACATTCATTATACACTCTCTTTTTTATGCTAAAATTTCTAGCACAATTCTAACATAAGCAACCAAAATAAATATTAAACAAAAAAAAATAAAGGAAAGATATGGGAATATTTGATTCTATCATACTCGGCATCATTGAAGGATTTACGGAGTTTTTGCCCATATCTTCAACTGGACATTTGATAGTTGCTAGTAAATTTTTAGGCATAGACCAAACAAGTATTACCAAAGCTTTTGAGGTCATTATCCAGTTTGCAGCGATTTTAGCAGTCTTTTTTAATTATCGAGATAAATTTACTCTCAAAAAAATAGATCTTTGGACAAAAGTTTTTATCGCATTTTTACCCATTGGGACTGTTGGGTATCTCTTTTCCCATCAGATCAAAGAGCTCTTTAGCATCGAAGTGGTTGCTACAATGTTCATCATTGGTGGTGTAGTATTTTTGATAGTTGAGAAATTTTTTATCCCCCATGAGGCAACTTTGCTTGATGATATAGAACAAGTTAGCTACAAACAAGCAAGTTGGATAGGTTTTGCACAAATCTTTGCTCTCATTCCAGGAACAAGCCGAGCTGGTTCTACCATCATAGGTGCACTTCTTGTAGGGTTAAGCAGAAAAGCGAGTGCAGAGTTTAGTTTCCTCCTCGCATTTCCTGTGATGAGTGCTGTTACTGGATATGACATACTCAAACACTACAAAGAGTTTAGCAGTGAAAATCTCCTCACTTTAGGCATAGGTTTCATCATCTCATTTATAGTTGCTTACCTTACCATCAAACTTTTTATGGCATTTTTAGATAAATTTACCTTTGTGGGTTTTGGTATCTATAGAATTGTTTTTGGGATAACTCTTCTGATCATCTTTCATTAAGTGCCTCTCCATAAATAATGAAATGGAATGTTTTTTGCTAATAGACTTCATAAGAAGAACCTATCTTTAGTTTATTCCGCTAGTTCTTCGATAAATTTTTGTTAGAAAGTTAAAGGAGGCATCATGCAAACTTTAAACAGATACAATGCTCGTTTACAAAGTATTTTAGATAGATTAGAATACTCGTTTTATGAGCTCAGTAAAAAGTTTTTATAGATTTAAAGCCAAAAAAAGGAATTTTCTTAGGCTACAAATCCCATGGATGGGATTTTATCATTTGATACTTTTAATAATTTTTAATGCTAAATCAAGTGCTTTTGAACGATGCGAAAGCTCTTTTTTCACTCCAGCATCTAATTCACCCAAAGTCTTATCAAAACCCAATGGAATAAACATAGGGTCATAACCAAAACCACCCTCACCTCTTGCTTCACAAAGAGCTGTACCATACATCCAACCATGGACAGATTGTTCAGAATTTTTTGTTACTATGGCAATAGCTGCTGTATAGTATGCAGGGGAACTACTTACTCCACTCTCTTTGATATTTTGCATCAGCTTATTTAAGTTATCTTTGTCATCTGCATTGATGCCACCATACCTCGCACTATAGATACCAGGATCTCCATCAAGTGCATCTACACTGATGCCACTATCATCCGCAATAACTATCACATCTTTGTTCCCAAGTGCCTTAAACACTGCTCTAGCTTTGATGAGTGCATTTTCCTTAAAACTATCCCCATCTTCAACTATTTCAAACTCTTTGATGAGTTCACCATAAGGTATCACTTCATATTCACTGCACAGTTCTTTTATCTCTCTTACTTTACCCTTGTTGGATGTTGCTAAAACTAATTTCATCTAATCTTTATGCTCCTCTACTAATTTTAAAATCTTCTCTTTGCGTGCGAAAAATGCTTGAACAATCACTGGATCAAACTGTTTTGATTTCTCTTTTTCTATATAATCAAATACCTTCTCAAGAGGCCAAGCTTCTTTGTAGATGCGTTGCGTACTTAAAGCATCAAAGACATCACAAACTCCTGTAATCCTTGCGTAGATATGTATCTCATCGCCTTGAAGACCTTGAGGATAACCAGCACCATCAAAATGCTCATGATGTTGCAACGCTACAACAGAAGCTACTCGCATCAGTCTCTTCTCTGAATTGACAAGCAAATCATACCCTTTTTTAGCATGAGACTTCATAACTTCAAATTCATCTACACTTAAAAGCCCTGGCTTTTTAAGTATCGTGTCACTTATGGAAATTTTGCCAATATCATGCATAGGGGCTGTGGTAAAGACCTCTTCCACCTCAAGTTCACTGAGTCCAAGCTCCTCGGCAATCTCTTTTGCAAAATAAGCGACTCTTTTTACATGTTTGCCTGTTTCATGTGAACGCTGTTCAGCTAACTCACTCAACATAAAAATTGTATCTTTTTGGCTCTCTTTGATGTCATTACTCATGAGTAAATTATCAAAAGTTATGGCAATATTTTTTACAAAAATATTGAGTAGGTCATCTTCTATACCAATGTCACATGTCTTTCCATCAAAAATAATCAACATCTCATTGCCAAGATTATTTTTATGATAAAAGATAAAGTAGTCATCTGTTTTAATATGCTGTTGCTCTCTTAGAGCATCAAAGACTCTCTCCCCATATTTTTCCCTTACCTTCTCTTGGCGTGTATCTGCATCACTAAAGATGCCTGTTCCAGTGTTAAAGATAGGTTTTTCATCTTGATGAAAAGAGATATAGATACTCAACATGCTTGAACATGAGTTTGATGTTTCATCATGGATAAGGGTAAGTACCTGCCCAAGTAAAGCGGCAAAAAACTTATCGATAGAGTGCATATCTATGATAGAGGAGGTGGAAGCCAAAACCTTTTCAAGCCCTACCTTATTTTTCTGAATCTTTACAAGGTCAGAATAGGAACGCAAGGCTGTAATCATACTTGAAAAAAGTTTTGATGTTGTTAATTCTAGCTTGTTTCTATAATCGTTAATATCATAATTTACGATCACATCTTCCTCTGGTGCATGTCCTGGTTGCCCTGTTCTTAGTATAATGCGTAAGAGACTATTGTCCAAATCGTCACGGATTATCTTTACAAGATCTAATCCAGCATTATCTGTCTCCATCACAACATCAAGCAATAAAACAGCCATATCTGGATGCTCTTTTAGTATCTCTTCACCCTCTATCGCACTATATGCATGATAGAGTTCTAACTCTTTGCCCTGAAAACTCATAGGTGCTAAGACTAGATTTGTCACCTCATGGACAGAGGGTTCATCATCTACTATTAAAATTTTATAAACTTCAGAGTTCTTTTCTTTCGAGTGTTCTGTTTCTTCTATAAAATTTAAAAATCCATTACTATCAAACATCTTTATTTCCCATAATCGGTATTGTTATTTTAAGAGCTAAACCATCTTCAAGCTTAGTAACAAAAGCTATCTGCCCACCTAAAGACTGTGTTACAAGGTTGTACATAATGTGTGTGCCAAGTCCACTACCACCCTCATCTCTTTTTGTTGTATAAAAAGGCTCAAAAAAGTTTTCTTTTTCTTCCTCGCTCAATCCCCTACCATTGTCTGCATACAACAATACCATATTGCCCTCTTGCTCTTTTATCTCAAAGAGGATATGCCCCTTATCTCTATCTTTAAAAGCGTGGATATAGGCATTTTCTACCAAGTTCGTCACTATCTGTGCTAAAGAACCAGCAACTATATCTATCACAAAATCATCAGGACATTTAACTTCAATAAGATAAGAACTCTTTTGCGATTTTGTACCCAAAGAGAGTATGATAGAGTCGATATACTCTTTGACATTGATCTCTCTGAGATCTCCCAAACTTTGATCTACAGAGAGAGACTTAAAAGAGGTGATGAGTTCACCTGCCCGTTCTAAGTTTTGCAAAATCATTGTACTTGAGTTTTTGGCAACCTCAATAAAGCTATCAAAATCACTCTCTTTGACTTTTTTTTCATGATAGAGCTTCAAAAAATCTTTTGTACTTTTTTCAAGATGTGAAGCCGCTGTGATGGAGACACCCACAGGAGTATTTATCTCATGGGCTACCCCTGCGACCAAGCGACCAAGTGATGCCATCTTTTCACTCTCTACTAAACTCTCTTGTGCATTTTGAACATAGATCAAATTCTCTTCCAAAGATGTTCTAAAACGCTTCTCGCTCCCTACAAAATAATAAAAAAGTGTAAAAATAATTGTTGACACAACTATAATATTTATACTAAAGAACAAGATACTTATCTCTTGGGGGACTGTCTCCATTTGACTCGCAGCTGTTGCATCAAATACTGCACTTAAAATAATCAATCCAATAAAAACAAAAAGCCATCGAATAATTGTATTGTTTTGCTTATAAGTAAAAGCTGCAAATATAGTAATGACAGACCACAAAACCATAGCTCCACTCGCCACAAACCCACCAAGTGCAAGTTGAAGCATAAAAGGGAGAAGCAGACTAATACCCAACTGCACAGCCTGACCCGTATTGAAATCTTTTGTATAATAGATCAAAACATAATTTCCAAAAGTGACCAGAACATAGGCAAAAGGGATAAAAGATTGATAAAATAAGCCTGAGGACATCACAATAGTACCCCAGAGCAAACCACCAAAACTCATGAGTATCCCTATGTAGATTAAAAAAGCATGCTGCCTTTTTTCCTCTTTTGTATTTTGGGGAGTGTCTGCTATTGTAGATAAAAATTCTAGTATTCTTTCCATATCACAATTATATCACAACTATATGTTAGACTTCTTATATCACAAAAGTCTATTATTACCTTAAGCTTTAAGTTATCAATTATATTACAATTTTATCTCTTATATACAAAATTTTATTATACTTGCATAATTAAACCCAAATTATATAAGGTACACCATGTTCAAAAAAGTTTTCCCCCTTTCATCCATTCTATTTTTAAGATTTTTAGGTCTGTTTTTAGTCCTTCCTGTTTTGTCTGTCTATGCTCTTGACTTAGAGGGTGCTACTCCATTTTTAGTTGGTATCATTGTTGGTGGCTATGCACTGACTCAAGCGATATTTCAAGTGCCTTTTGGAACGATGAGTGACAAGATAGGGAGGAAACCAACCATCCTCATAGGTCTTCTTATATTTTTAGTTGGTTCACTACTAGCTGCCTATTCTACAAATATCTATATGCTGATGCTTGGTCGTTTCTTGCAAGGTGCTGGAGCAATAGGCTCTGTTGTCACAGCGATGATTGCTGACCTAGTCGAAGAGAAAACTCGTGGACATGCTATGGCTATCATGGGTGGTTTTATCGCTATGAGTTTTGCCCTAGCAATGGCTCTTGGACCTGTTATAGCTTCTCATTATGGTATTAGTGCTATCTTCATTATCACTGCGGTTTTAGCTGTTGTGGCTATTATAGTTTTGTTTGCTAAAGTCCCTACACCTCCAAAGATCAAGCATATCTACCATGGTAAAACAAGCACAAAGGATATCTTAAAAGATCCAAATCTTCTTAGCATGATCATCATTAATGCTATGCAAAAAGGACTTATGACAGCTGCGTTTGTTATCATCCCTATATTTTTAACAAAACCAGAGTATGGATTTGGCTGGGAGAAGAGTGAGCTATGGATGGTCTATCTTCCTGCTATGGTTGCAGGTCTTATCGCTATGGGTCCTGCCGCTGTTTTTGGCGAAAAGAGAAATATACCAAAACAGATATTTATGGTATCAATCATCCTTTTTACTGCCTCATTTATCATGATGGGTCTCACAACATCTAGCGCTGTGTTTGTTACAGCTGTCATCTTTTTCTTTATAGCATTTAACATGATGGAGCCACTTGTTCAGTCGATGATATCAAAATTTGCTAAAGTGCATCAAAAAGGTGCAGCACTCGGAATTGCCAACTCTGTTGCATACTTTATGACATTTTTAGGTGGTACTTTTGCAGGATTGTTTTTAGATGTCAGTGGTCGCCAAACACTTGGTTTAAGTATTGGGGCTATAGGGTTTATCTGGTTATTGTGGACAGCTATGAAGATGCAAAACCCACTTAGGTATTCTCACCTTATCACCCCTAAGGATGATATAGACTTTGATAAGCTTAATGCATTAGAACATGAACACATAGCTGAGTGGTTTATCAACGAAACAGAAAATGTTGTCGTAGTCAAATATGCATCAGAAAAACTTCAAGAGAGTGAGATAGAAGCTAAAATCCTTAAATAGATTTTAGCTTTATGCTTAGTTAACTAACACTACTTTTGCGGAGTTACATACATATTGAAGTAACGACCTTCAAATTTTGGTGGTTTTTCCATCACGCCGATATCCTCAACCATTGGCCAAACACGAAGAAGCACTTGCTTGCCAGCATCTGGATTTGCCATCTCTCGTCCTCTTAAGAAAACGCGAAATTTTACATGAAAACCTTTTTCTAAAAACTCTCTTGCATGTTTGACTTTGTAGGTTACATCATTTTCAGCAATTTTAACAGAGAGTTTTATCTCTTTTACAACGATTTTTACTTGATTTTTTCTTTGTTCTTTGAGTTGTTTTTCTTTTTGGTATTTGTATTTACCGTAGTCCATAATCTTAGCAACTGGTGGTTTTGCATCTGGAGCAATAAGAACTAAATCAAGATTAAGTTCATTTGCTTTAAGCATTGCTTCATCTGTTGAGATTATCCCTAAAGATTCTCCACCATCTATCGTACATCTTAACTCAGATGCACGAATATCGTCATTCATTATTACGCGGTCTTTTTTACTCAAAAATTTACCTCATTTAGTTTAGTTTGTATAAGTGTTAAGAATTCCTCTTCACTTAGGTTATATTGTTCACGGCTAACTCTATCGCGAACGGCTACTGTTTTACCCTCTACTTCTTCGTCACCGATGATGACTAGCATAGGTACACGGCTCTTTTCAGCTGTACGGATTCTTTTATTTAAAGAATCATTTTTGTCATATATCATACTATCGGCATTTATGTCGATAAGTTTATCGGATAAAAGCTTAGCATATTCTTTGTGTGTATCTGCAATTGGGATGATAGCTACTTGAGTTGGAGCTATAAACATTGGAAACTCCCCTGCATAATGCTCAGTCAAGATACCAATAAAACGCTCAAATGAGCCAAGAATTGCACGATGTATCATAACAGGTTGAATTTTTTCGTTCTCTTCACCGTTATACTCAAGTTCAAAGCGTGCTGGAAGATTATTGTCTAGCTGAATAGTTCCACATTGCCACTCACGACCAATGGCATCTGTAATCTTGATGTCGATTTTAGGACCATAAAAAGCTCCACCACCCTCATCTATTTCGTAAGGTAGGTTATGCACTTCCATCGCATTTTTAAGTGCTTGTTCACTCTTTTGCCAAACCTCGGCATCACCAACTGCTTTTTCGGGTTTGGTGCTTATCATCATTTTGTACTCAAATCCAAAGGTTGACATAATCTTATCAACAAACTCAACGACATCGATGATTTGTTCTTCTATCTGATCCACTGTACAAAAGATGTGTGCATCATCTTGTGTGAACTCACGGACACGGAAAAGTCCATGCAACGCTCCTGTAAACTCATGACGATGCACTACACCGTATTCAAAATACTTAATAGGCAGATCACGATAAGAGTGTAACTCATCTTCATATACTTTTATGTGTCCGACACAGTTCATAGGTTTGACACCGAACTCGACATCATCGATCTTAGTGAAGTACATATTTTCACCATAGTTTTGGTAGTGTCCAGATGTTTTCCAAAGGTCAGAACGCAACATCTCTGGTCCACGCACAGGCTCATAACCTCGTTTACGGTGTGCTTTAAAAAGTAGGCTTTCTAAGCGTGCACGCAGTCTTCCACCAGCAGGCAACCAGATGGGAAAACCAGCACCAACCTCTTCACGAAAGGTAAAAAGCTTCATCTCATTTCCGATTTTTCTATGGTCTCTTTTTGCAGCTTGGGCTAACATGTCTATATGTGCTTTGAGTGACTCTTTATCTGCAAATGCGATTCCATAGATACGCGTTAACATCTCGTTTTTAGAGTCCCCTCCACGGTAAGCCCCAGCAATCTTTGTGAGTTTAAAGAAACGAATATCTCGGATATTTGGAAGGTGTGGACCACGACAAAGGTCTTCAAAATCACCCTGCTTGTAGATAGAAACTTTCGCATCTGAGATACGCTTTAAAACATCAAGTTTCAATTCGTCATTTCCAAATTTTAATTTTGCTTCTTCCATAGTGATCTCATAACGCTCGATCTCATACTTCTTCTTTGCAAAACTTATCATCTGTTTTTCTATCTTTTTTAGATCAGCTTCACCTATCTCTTCATCCACTTTAAAGTCATAGTAAAAGCCCTCTTTTACCACTGGACCAACAAAAAACTTTGCATTTGTATAGAGTGATTTAATCGCTTGTGCCATCAGGTGTGCAGTAGAATGGCGTAAAACTTCAAGTGCATCATTAGAGTTATCTAACTCTATTGGTTCACCCTCTATGCCTAGTACAGCAGCAGTTTGTAAGTCTATTATCTCATCATTGTGTTTTAGTGCTATTGCATCCAAATTCAATATTCCTATGTAAAAATTTTCGCTATAATACCTAAAAATCACTTTAAAGAGGGTTAATGCTCTGCAAGATATGTAATGCCCCAACAATAGCGATAGAAGATAAGCGAAACAGCTGGGAGTTTTTTCACTGTAAAAAGTGTGAATTTATCTTCAAAAATCCAAAAAATTATGTTAGCTCAGACAAAGAACTCGCCCAATACAACAACCACAATAACACCATAGAATCAACAGGTTATGTGGAGATGTTTGAAAAATTTATGAGTACAACATTTGAGCCATATGCAGAGAGCATCTCAACTGTACTAGAGTTTGGAAGTGGTCCAGGACCTGTACTTTCTCAACTACTCAAAGAAAAAGGGTTTGAGGTAGATATCTATGACAAATATTTTTCACCCACTAAAGTTTATGAAGGCAAAAGATACGACCTCATCACCTCCACAGAGGTACTCGAACATATAGAGCATCCCAAAGAGATTTTTGAGTTTTTTGCAAAGCATCTCAATGAAAATGGATTACTTGCCATCATGACGCAGTTTCATACCAATGATATTGAAGATTTTAAAAAATGGTGGTACAAAAATGACCCAACTCACATCTGTTTTTTTAGACCAAAAAGTTTTGAGGTTTTAGCAGAGATGAGTGGATTTGAAGTTGTGAAAGATGATGGGATTAAAAGCATTTTACTCCGCACTCAAACTAGCTTTTACAAAAGCCAAGATTGAAGGGTTTGGAGTTTGTAGTCTTGAGGTAAACTCTGGGTGAAACTGGACACCTAAAAACCAAGGATGCCCTTTTATCTCTACCGTTTCTATGAGACCATTTGACTCTCCAGTGACTATCATCCCAGCTTTTTCTAAAGCTTCACGGTAAGTAGGATTTGCTTCATAACGATGGCGATGTCTTTCGTAGATAGTTTTTTCACCATGATAAGCCTCTCTTAGCAGAGAACCCTCTTTTGTGTCACAAGGGTATTCACCTAAACGAAGTGTTCCTCCCATTGGTGACTTATGTGTTCTTAGTTGTGTGTCGCCACTTTGGTCTAAAAAGTTATCTATGAGATATATCATAGGGTGTGGAGTATTTTCATCAAATTCTATAGAGTTTGCACCCTCTAACCCAAGGACATTTCTTGCATATTCAACTAGCGTGAGTTGCATACCAAGGCAGATGCCAAGATAAGGAACTTTATGTTCTCTTGCATATTGTATAGCTTGGATTTTACCCTCTACACCACGACTTCCAAAACCACCAGCGACAAGAACAGAGTCACAGTCAGCTAAAAGTGCCTCGGCACCTTTTTCTTCTATCTCCTCTGAATCGACCCAAGTTATCTCTACTCGTGCATCAAGATGTGCTCCACAATGGATAAGAGACTCTGTCAAAGACTTGTAGGCCTCTTTAAGCTCAAGGTATTTTCCTACAAATCCAACGATGGTTTTCTCTTTTGGTTGGACTATCTTTTTAACCAAAGTATCCCATTTTTCCATATCGGGATTTAGTTCACCTAGTTCAAGCTCTTTTGCTATAGGTTTTAAGATGTTTTGTCGTAAAAAAGTCACAGGAATATCGTAAATAGTAGCAGCATCAAGAGCTTCTATGACACTATCTGGCGTGACATCACAACTCATAGCAAGCTTTTTCTTAAATGTCTTAGGCAGAGCATTTTCACTTCTTGCAATGATCATTTGTGGAGTGATACCGATGCGTCGAAGCTCTTGGACTGAGTGCTGTGTTGGTTTTGATTTGAGTTCACCCGCTGCTTTGATGTAAGGGATAAGCGTTACATGGATAAAGAAAGTTCCAGCAACCTCCTCATCATGTTTCATCTGACGAATCGCCTCCATAAAGGGAAGCCCCTCAATATCGCCAACAGTTCCACCAAGCTCAACGACTAAGATGTCATGATCTTCACCTGCTAGTTTGATGCGACTAACAATCTCTCCAACGATATGGGGAACAACTTGGATAGTTTGACCCAAGTAGCCACCTGCACGCTCTCTTTCTATAACTGAAGAATAAACCTGTCCTGTAGTGAAGTTAGAAGATTTTAAGTAAGATGAGCCTAAAAATCGTTCATAGTTCCCGATGTCTAAGTCTGTCTCCGCGCCATCTTTTGTGACAAAAACTTCTCCATGCTCTAATGGACTCATCGTACCAGGGTCAACATTGATGTATGGGTCGATTTTGAGCATCCCTACATTTTTGCCAGAGTGTTTGAGAAGTGTACCAACGCTCGCTGCAGTGATACCTTTTCCTAAAGAACTTAAAACGCCACCTGTAACAAAAATGTATTTAGTCATGCAAAATCTCCTATATTTATTTGCGAAATTATATACAAAAGGCACTTAAAAATAGCCTCAAAATTTCAATTAAACAGAATAAACTTTGTTTACTCCATTTTCTTTGGCTTGATAGAGATTGATATCAGCATCTAGTATAATTTTTTCTATGGAGAGGTTGTCATCAAAAGTAGCTTGAGATACACCTATGCTTATTGTTATGCTAAAGGTCTCACCAGAGTTGAGTTTGAAATTCATATCTTGTATCTCTTGGCGAATAGAATTGGCGATGCGTATAGCCTCAGGTGTGTTGGTATCTGGAAGAAGCATGATAAACTCCTCTCCCCCATGTTTTGAGACAATATCTTGTATGCGTGATAGCTCAACGAGTTTTTTAGAAAGTTGTATAAGGATCTCATCTCCAGCTTTATGTCCATAGGTTTCATTGATCTCTCTAAAGAGGTCAATACCTATCATAAGTATAGAAAAAGCTTGTTTATCTTGTTTTGATAATTTTAAATTTTCATCTGCTATATTTGAGAAGTAACGTCTACTGTAAAGACCAGTAAGCGGATCTCTTTGTCTAGCAGAATTTGTTTGGGAGTATATCTTTGCTAAGATAAGAGAAAATGAGATGATCTCAAGATACGAAGCTACGATAAAAATGTATCTATTGAAGTGTGTATTTGGTATGTCTCCCATCAAAACAGAGCTCATAAGGGCGAGCGAAGATATATAGATAAGCATGATAAAAAGATAATATTTCGCTAATGTGAAACCTTTTTTGATGGTCATAATCGCTATGATTATGAGGAGTATAAAGGTGAAAGTTGTGATTGCATTGGCAACTTCAATCCAAGGATCTACAGTTATGAAGACGAGTGGTACAAGCATAGCATAGACAAGAACATTTGCCATGAGGAGTTTAAAAAGTTTTGGGTAAAACACCCTTGTTTGTAAAAAATAACTTGAAAACAACACTAAAAACACCATCACAAGTGGTGTCACTATGTGAAAACGCTCATGCCAAGATTCAAACCCAAAATACAGATCAAACCCGCTAAGCACAAGTACAAACAAGGCATAGGTGAGAGTGTAGGCAGTGTAGTAAGCATATATTCTATCTTTTACTGTTACAAATAAAAAGAGATTGAAAAGAAAAACAATAAACAAACTCCCAAAATAAAACATATATTTTGCTATAAAAAATGGTTTGGCTTTGGCAGTATAAGTATCTTTATCATATATCGCAAACTCACCCGCTGATGAAAACTTAGAATAAGCCTCAATGTAATATGTTTTTGTTTGTCCTTTTTTTATATATAGATTAAAAGTTGGATTGGAGTCATAAACCTCTCTTTTATCAAGGGGTACACTTAGACCATTTTTACTCTCAATAAAGCTGCCATCTTGCTCTCTATAGAGGTTAAGTGCATCAGAGAAAGGTTCAAGAAATGATAAAATGAACTCCTCTGTATCACTTTGATTTTCCACTGTTATTTTGTACCAAGTTGTCCCATCTATGTAGCCAAAAGAAAATTGTGATGGTAAAGTTTTTGTAAATTTTGTTTGTGATATTTGCTCAACACTCAGGAGTTGAGATGGGTCGTAAAGATAAGACAAAGTAAAATTATCGACTTTCTTTGTCGCATTATCTAGGATAACATTGGCACTCAATATATATGTAAATGTTAAGAAGATGAATACAAAGCGTAATATAAGTTATCCTTTTATTATGTTCTAGCGTTAAACAATTTATAATTGTAATATTTTAAAACAAAAATTATACTTAGACTCAGATTAAATAGTCATTATTTTGGTATAATCCATGAAAAAATAGAGTTTTTATGAACAATGCACTTCTCATTATAGTATCGGCACTTGGAATATCATCAGTTTTAAATATCATCTTAAAAAAATTAGGTATCTCACAGATCATTGGGTATATATTTACAGGGACTATTTTAGTCTATAGTTTTGACTTGGACTCTATGCAAAGTTCAGGTACACTTGAGCATATTGGTGAGTTCGGCATAGTCTTTCTCATGTTTACCATTGGGCTCGAGGTCTCTCTTGCTAAGATGAACTCCATGAAAGGTGAGATTTTTGGTAATGGTTTTATGCAAGCTACCCTTACTGCTGGTGCTATTTTACTCATCTGTATTTTTGGTTTTCATTTAGATTTTACCACCGCTTTGATCATATCATCAGCTTTTGCCCTCTCCTCCACTGCAGTGGTGCTAAGTTATCTCAAGCAGTCAAAAGAGATACATACACCCTACGGAAAACGCGCAACAGGTATTTTGATCTTTCAAGATATAGCAGTCATTCCACTCCTCATACTTTTAGGCTTTTTAGTGAACCATGGAGATCACTCTGTTTGGATCATTCTAAGAGATACTATTGTGAGTGCCCTCATCGTTGTTGGACTTTTGTTTGTTGTTGGAAGTCGCGTGATGTCATGGTTGTTGCACTTTTCCGCTTCAAGTGATGTAGATGAACTTTTTATGGGGAGTGTACTTTTCATCGTTGTGGGTGCATCTTTGTTGGCTTCGTATTTTGGTTTCACCTACTCACTTGGGGCTTTTGTTGCAGGGATGATCATAGCGGAGACTAAGTATCATCATAAAGTTGAGTATGATATAGCACCTTTTAAAGATATCTTGCTTGGGACATTTTTTATCATTGTTGGGATGAAGATAGACATTATGTATTTTTTCTCCCATGTTGGCACTATAATCGGCATATTTATCTTAGTTTTATTTTTAAAAACTTTGATTACCTACTTGGTTATTAGCTTCTCTTCGGCAAAAGGGACAGCTTTGAAAACAGCTTTATCTATCTCTCAAGTGGGAGAGTTTTCTTTTGTTATCTTCGCAATCGCAAATATGGGTGGGCTTTTAGACAAAGAGTTAGAATCGCTTTTGATTTTAATCGTTATATTTTCTATGATGGTGACACCATTTTTTATCTCTCACATAACTGAGTTTGTTGAGTCATTTATAGAGGATGATTTTGTGCATATAGAAACAAAGTCCTTTGCTGGGAGAAAAGATCATGTAGTCGTTTGTGGGTACTCTGTAGTTGGTAAGTTTGTGGCTAAGCATCTTGATGAACTAGATGCTCCCTATGTTATTATTGATAACTCTCCAAAACATGTCAAAGAAGCACTTGATGAAGACAAAGAGGTTTACCTTGGAGATATGTCAAAAAAATCTATCTTAGATGCACTCAATGTAAAAGAATCAGCCGCTGTCATAGTTACACTTGATAATCTGACAAAAAAGCGTCTCATCTGTGAAGCCATTTTAAAACATACTCAAAATATTAACTTGATTGTTAAAGTGACCTCTTTGGAAGAGAAAGAAGCTTTGAGTGACTTGGATATTACAGTGATAGTTGATGGAAAGTTAGAAGTCTCAAGGGTATTAGTTGAGCGAATGATAACTTGTCAACTAAATTACAATTAGTTTCTTTTACGCAGTAAAAAGCTTTAGTGGCCATAGCGGCCTTAGCGAAGCAAAAGGGACTTTGTTCCTTTTGTGGACTATAAGTTAGTTCCCACGACTTCCAGGTTTCATAGCCTCAGAGCCATCTTTGCAGAGTGGACAGAGATCAGGACTGTACATCTCAAAAGTAAAGTCCTCTAGTGCAAAAAATGGTATATCTTGAGGGAGTTTGCAGTTAGCTTTTGTGGTGATGTCACTGTTTTCGCGTTTACAAAAACCACGATTTGCTAGGGCAGCTACACCTACTATGACACCACCTAGAGATGCAACAACGCGAGCAGCCTCCATAGCAGAGCCACCAGTTGTAATGATGTCTTCACACATCAGAACTCTCTCACCTTTTTTGATCTCAAAGCCACGGCGGATTTGCATCTCACCCTCAACTCTCTCAGCGAAGATAGAGCGGACATCAAGAGCTGTAGCAAGAGCAAAACCCGCTATAAGTCCACCGAGTGCTGGGGCACAAACTGTATCTATTTTAAGCCCACTAGATTGTATCTCTTTAGCTAAAGCAACAGCCAGAGTTTTAGCAGTTTTTGGATCTTCTAAAACCTTTGCAGATTGCAAGTAAAATTGTGAATGGTTTCCGCTACTTAGTTTAAAATGCCCCTCTAAGAGAGCATCTGCATCCATATAGATTTTTTTTACATCCATAGTGATTATACCTTGAGTATTTCTTGCTCTTTATCTTTTAAGATAGAGTCGATTTGTACAGTAAAAGTATCTGTTATTTTTTGAATCTTTTCTTGGGCAGTTTTAGATTCGTCAGTTGTAATCTCTTTGTCTTTTTCTAGTTTTTTGATTTTGTCGTTTGAGTGTTTTCTATCATTTCTTATCGAAACTTTAGTATCTTCACCTATACCTTTCATCTTCTTCACGGTATCTTGTCTTTGCTCTACTGTCATTGGTGGGAAGAAGAGCTTGATTTGATCACCATCATTGTTTGGATTAACACCGATATTTGCAGCAGCAATAGCACTTTCGATATCTCCTAAAAGGTTTTTCTCCCAAGGATTTACTACAATAGTAGTTGCATCGGTTGCAAGAACTGAGCCAA
Organism: Sulfurimonas sp.; assembly: GCA_027013295.1. GTDB lineage: Bacteria > Campylobacterota > Campylobacteria > Campylobacterales > Sulfurimonadaceae > Sulfurimonas. Next base: position 5,128 of record JALUXP010000072.1, on the reverse strand, counting down.
CTTGATCAAGAGGTGTTGGAGTTCCATAGTAGTCAATTTTTACATTTTCAAGAACTGCAGTAGTCACTTTTCCAGTACGAAGCGTTTTAAAATCTCTGTGCATATGTCCTACACTTGAGTTCATCTTTTCTTCACATTCGTTATAAATTTCTTCTAACATAGTAATCCCTTTTTTAAAATTATTGAGCTGGTTTTGTTTCTTTTGTAGGAGCAACAGGTGTCGCTGTTGGTGCTGTTGGTGCTAGAACATTTGTCTTCTCTACCATATTATCTACAACAGAAGCTTGTTTTGCCGATGAGTAAAGGTAACCTAAAGCGATGGTGTTAACTACAAATAAAAACCCAATGAAAAAAGTTGCTTTGGCTAAAAAAGCACTAGGACCTTTGGCACCAAATACAGATTCATTTGATCCACTGTATGCACCAAGACCTATGCTTGAGCTTTTTTGAAGGAGTACAGCAATCACTAAGATTACTACAAGTACAATTTGAACGATTAATAATAAATCAGTTGTCATAAAATAAATTCCTGTTTAGTCATAAATTCATACTTATGACCATAGTTAAAGTTGCGAATTATATCTAAAAAAAGCTTTAACTGACCTTGTTAATATAGCTGAATAGAAATATAATTTTTGTTCTTTTATCTTAAATAGGATACAATAGCACTATAAATAAAAAAGAAAAATAATATCTTGGTAAATAAGGAAATAAATGAAAAATTTAATTGGGTATTTTGCAATAATATTCATCACATTGATATTTAGTGGTTGTTCAAAACAGCTAAAACCTACAGTCGTTTACATCCCAGAACTCAACAAAATTGCTATTGCTGAAATCGGTCAGAATATGTATGAAAAGGTATATGCAGTTTATCCATCAAAAGAAGCAGTAAAATTTTTAGATACAGAATCAATAGCTAGATTTGGGAATGGTGCTAATTATTTTAAGAAACTAAAAAGTTCCGAATGCGTAATGCTTTTACTCTCAAATAAAGGCAGTCTCTATGTTAAACTGAGAGACAAAAACTGTGATGGAGAGTTTACAGTTGTAGAAAGAACCTTTTTATTTGAAAACACTACATTGAATAAACCTATAAAATATAAAATTATTCCCGCAACACCAACTAAAATAATAAATAGTGCATCTAAGTATGTTGTTTTATATCAAGGAAGAGTAGGGAACAAGCTCAACATTGCATTTCAATCTTTTGTGTCTGTGCTAGGTAAATTCAAGATTAAAGAAGGTTTTACGCAAAATATACAATATGAACTAGATGAAAATGGTGAAGCACTCATAGGATTTAAAGGCTTACGAATCAAAGTGCTAAGAGCTACTAACTTTGACATTATTTATCAAGTGATCTCTGATTACAATTAAATCTCCAACGCATACTGCTGTAGTGTTTAAAAATGCAAAATAGGGTATAATTTTGTAGAGGTAGTGGATGAATTTAAAAAATATAATTTTTGTTCTTGTTGTTGTTGTTTTTTTATTGCAAATTCTTACTTTGCAAGAAGATAAACAATCACCCCAAGATGCACAAAAAAAACCAACAATTGCACTCAGCACATTCCCCCTTTATGATGTTGCAAAAAATATAGCAAAAGATAAGATAGAGACCTATATGATATTGCCAGTAGGGGTAGATGTCCATTCATATGAGCCAAATCCAAAGCAGATTGTTAAACTTTTCAAAAGCGATTTAGTCATCTTTAGCGGAGCTTCACTAGAACCATGGATATCAAGACTAGATTTTAAGAATAAAGTGCTTGATATGAGCAAATATGTTATGCTCATAGAGATGGATGCCTCACACCATCATGCTCATGAGGAGCATACCCATGCAGATGAGCATACAGATCCTCACTATTGGTTGAGCATCAACAATATGAAAAAGATAACAAAAAAGATAACTGCAGAGATAATCAAGCTTGATCCAAAAAATAAAGATTTTTATAAAGATAATGCACTCGCTTATCTCAAAAAACTTGATGCTCTTGATAGAGCGTATAAAACTACTTTGAGCTCTTGTAAAAAGAGTGAAATCTTAACAAATCATAATGCTTTTTCTTATCTTGCAAAAGAGTATGGGTTTAAGGTACTCTCTTTGAGTGCTTTTTCTCCAGATGCAGAGGTCAATGCAAAAAATATGATTCGATTGATGCAAGAGATTAAAAAGCTTCATATCTCTACCATTTTTTATGAAAGTTTTGCAAGTTCACGAGCTGTAAAAACTTTAGCCCAAGAGGTGGGGGTACAAGTGGAAGTGTTGCAACCACTAGCAAATATTACCAAAAATGAGCTAGGACTCTCTTATGAAGATATTATGAGCACAAATCTTGTAAAACTTAAAAAGGCTATGGAGTGTCGATGAAGTTTCACCTCCCTATCTTTGAGGTTAAAAACCTCAATTTTAATGTTGCCAAAGAAAATATCTTAGACAATATCTCTTTTGATATATTGCAAGGGGAGTATATAGCCATCATAGGTCCAAATGGTGGGGGAAAAACTACACTCATCCGTATGCTTTTGGGTTTAGAAAAACCTACAAGTGGTGAGATAAAGATCTACGGGAAACGGCTTAAAGATTTTAAACGATGGGATAAGATAGGGTATGTACCACAGAGAGCATCTCATGTAGATAGCAACTTTCCAGCAACAGTTCAAGATATTGTCAATATGGGGCGTACATCTAAAAGAGCTATGTTTTCAGGTATGAGTACACACGATCACGAAGTGGTGCGAGATGCAATGATAAAGATGGATGTTTTGGATTTGGCACAAAAGATAGTCGGGACTCTCTCTGGTGGTCAAAGGCAAAGAGTGATGTGTGCAAGAGCCTTAGCATCATCACCAGAAATTTTAATCTTAGATGAGCCAAATACGGGTGTAGATGCACGCTCTCAAAACAGATTTTATGCCCTTTTGCGTTCACTCAATAAAAACGAAGGTATCACTATTGTTTTTATAACACATGATGTGGGTGTCATCGTAGATGATATAGCAAGACTTTTCACTATCAACCAAAAAGCGACTATCTGCAATAACCCAAAACAAACACTTAGTTGTGAAGATATGAGTACACTCTACGGCATAGATGCACATCTTGTTCACAATCACAAGCATGGACACTAGAATATGACAGAGATGCTTCAATACTCTTTTATGCAAAATGCGTTTATTGCTGGTGTTGTTATTGCTATATTGGCAAGTGTCAGTGGTACATTTGTAGTGCTTCGTAGATACTCCATGATAAGTGAGACATTGGCACACTCAGCATTAGTTGGGGTTGCTGTTGGTCTTGTAGCAGGTTTAAATCCTTTATGGGTTGCTGTGGTTGTTGCCTTACTCTCCTCTTGGCTCATAGAGTACCTCAGAAGTTCATTTGCTCTGTATTCTGATGCTGTGCTTGCCATCTTACTTTCAGGCTCTTTGGCTGTGGCTGTGATCATAGTCTCTTTAGGTGGTGCATTTAACAATTCACTCTTTTCTTATCTTTTTGGCTCCATTCTTTCTGTCAGTTCAGGGGATGTGATGATGATTGTAGTTGTAGGGGGTGTAGCTCTAGCCTTGCTTTTGATCTTTTCAAAAGAGTTGTACTTCATAGCTTATGATGAAGAGGTAGCACAAACGAGTGGCATTAAAGTAAAAGCGTTAAACTTTTTGCTTGTAAGTGTCGTCGCTATTATCATAGCTCTATCTGTACGGGTCGTTGGCTCTTTACTCATAGGTGCTTTGATGGTTATCCCAAGTGTATCGGCATTGCAGTTTAAAAAAGGGTTTAAAAGCACCACTTTACTCGCCTTGCTTTTTGCAGTAGTGAGTGTCCTCTTTGGCATAACGCTCTCTTATGAGTTTTCACTTCCCTCTGGTGCAACCATAGTTTTGTGTGTCTTATTTATCTTCATCGTTTCACTCGTACTTAACAATAAAAAGTAAAATGAGATGCGTATTGATACAGAGTTTTCTAACCATGCCTTAGACTATAGCTCATACAATATTATTCAAAATCAAGTTATAGAGCATCTCCTCTCCAAGGTAAAAACAAAGCCTCAACATATTTTAGATTTGGGTTGTGGTGATGGTGCACTTAGCTCAAAGATAGATTGGAGTTATGAGCATTTTTTAGGGGTTGATTTTGCAAAAGGGATGCTAGAGCTGCATCCAAAATCCCAAAAGATAGAGTGCATCTATGGCAATTTTAACAATCAAGAACTTTTTTCCAACCTCTATACAAATCAGTATGATTATATTTTCTCAGCAAGTGCTTTGCAGTGGGCAGATGACTTAGAAAGAGTTTTTCAAAATATCAGTGCATTTAAAGCCCCCATCGCTCTTGCTATCTTTACATCAAACACATTTAAAACATTAAATAAAACCGCCAAAATAGACTCTATCCTTAAAAGTTCCAAAGAGATAGATGCACTACAAAAAAAGTACTTTGATGCAGAGTTTGAAGTGCGTAACTATAAGTTGAAATTTGATTCAACAAAGGATATGTTCTCTTATATCAAAAAAAGTGGAGTGAGTGGTTCGAGAAAGATACTCTCTTTTAAACAAACAAAAGAGTTGATGAAAAATTACCCTATAAACTATTTGGAGTTTGAGGTTGTTTTTATTGCATAACTTGGGATAATATTTGAAGTTATGATATAATTACAACTGAGAACAAGATATCCCCATAATATCATAATTAACTACTATGATTATTTTGGATAGATTAAGGGTAGCCAATTAACTTTGGCTACCCTTTTTTTTTGCTTTTTTAAGTGGGAGTGTTGGGTGGGAATCCAATACAGGGAGTATCTGTGTTCTCAAAAATCGTAGTAGTCTTTTTAATCATAATGGTATTTGCACCATTATTGCATTAATCAAAATAGAGAGGTTAGTTACCTCTCTGGCTACTATTTATTTGTTATTAAAACCACTTCTTTCTCTAAATCATAAAGCTCATACCTTATATGTTTAAAGTTCTCACTATCTTTAACGCTTTGGAGTTTAAATAATTCTTCTAAAACTCTAGCACTCTCTTGGGCGCGTTTGAAGTTAGCAACTATGATGCCCTTGATGTCAGCTCGTTGGAGTTCACTTTGCGTTGAGGAACGAAGAACATCATTGATGCTGT
>JALUXP010000071.1 GCA_027013295.1 Sulfurimonas sp. | reverse complement strand
AGGAAATTCCAAGTGAAGCTACTTTCAGCAGAGCTTTTGATGAGATTAGCACAATGCAAATAGCTCAAAAGACTCATGAAAAATTTGTTGGGGAGTATCTCAGTGAAAAAACATTTTTCTATAATGCGACAGATGCTACTAAAATACCACTACGAGAAAAAGTAGTTAAAAAAGCCAAAGAAGAACCAAAAGCAAAACACAAGCCTGGACGACCTAAAAAAGGTGAAACACGAGAGCCAATAAAGCCAAAGATTTTAGAACAACAAAAGGATATGCAAACAGTAGATGAGATGCTTTCACTTGTTTCTACAAACTGCGGTGTAGGTATAAAACAAAACTCCAAAGGTAACCGTGAAGTATGGATAGGTGGTAGTTTACATATCTCTGTAGTAGATGGAGATATACCAATAACAGCATTTTATTCAGGTGCTAATGTACATGATAGTTCCGTATCACTTCCTCTTATGCAAGAGACAAGTAAAAGAGTGAACTACTTGTATGACCTGCAAGATGCAGGATATGATGCTGATATTATTAGAGAGTTTTCAACCAAATTGGGACATCGCCCTATAATAGACATTAATCCTAAAAATTCTAAAGAACTCAAAGCAAAGATTGAGCTTATGGAACACGAAAATAAAACATTCAAATATCTAAACCAACACCTAAACTGTGATGAAAAGCATTACAATCAAAGAAGTATGGTTGAAAGAGTAAATAAGCTTTTAAAAGATGACTTTGGATGTAATAAGATTTACTATCAAGGAGCCACAAAAGTAGCTTCTGTCCTTGCATTCGGTATTTTATCTATTTGCATAGACCAGAGTTTAAAGCTTGTGACATGATAAGAGGTAAAAAAGCACTAAAAGAAGAGAATTTTAGCTATCAAACCATAAAGCACGGAGTGAAAATGAGGATTTTATAGAAATTTAGTAGAATTGAGATAAAATACAACAAATATATCTTAACCCAGATTTTTTTAATCTTAAAAATCAGGATAAGAATAGATTAGTCGCTTGTGTAGGTTTGAATTTGCAAGTGGCTCTTATACATAAAAATAAGAGATATAGGAATATTTTGAGCAGACGAAATAAAGATAGAAAAAACCCAAATAAAAACCGTAAAACAGTTACTTTTAGTGACAAAGATTTCTTACCAACTACGAGAGAGGAGATGGATGCTCTTGGTTGGGATCAGTGTGATGTTATCCTTGTGAGTGGAGATGCCTATATCGACTCACCTTTTATAGGGGTAGCTATGGTTGGGCGAATGTTGGAGAAACTTGGTTACAAGGTGGGGATGATAGGGCAACCAGATGTTAAAAGTGGTGATGACATCAAAAGACTTGGTGAGCCAAAACTTTACTGGGGTGTGAGTGGTGGAAGTGTAGATAGTATGGTGAGCAACTACACAGCAACAAAAAAGTTTAGAAACTCAGATGACTACACTCCTGGAGGGAAAAACAACAAAAGGCCAGACCGTGCTTTAAGTGTATATTGTAATTTAATTCGACAACATTTTAAGGGTACAGTGCCCTTGGTACTTGGTGGGATAGAAGCAAGTCTAAGAAGAGTAACGCATTATGATTATTGGGCTAACAAACTAAAAAAACCAATTTTGTTTGATGCTAAAGGTGATATCCTTATCTATGGTATGGGTGAGATAGCACTAGAACAACTTACTCATGCCATCGCAAATGGAGATGACTATAGAGATATACGGGGTGTTTGTTATATCTCCAAAGAACCAAACTATGAGTATATTCAGCTTCCATCACATCAAGAGTGTTTAGATGAAAAAGAGCGTTATATAGATCTTTTTGATGCGTTTTATGATAACAATGACCCCATCTCTGCAAATGGACTGTGTCAGAGTGTCGATACGAGATACCTTATACAAAATCCTCCTTGTGATTATCTTGATGAGGCAGAGATGGATGCAAATTCTAATCTTCCCTTTACTCGGGAACTCCATCCTTATTATGCAAAAGAGGGTAAAGTCAAATGTTTAGAAACTATCAAGTTTTCCATCATGACACATCATGGCTGTTGGGGTGAATGTAACTTTTGTGCCATAGGTGTGCATCAAGGGAGAACTATCCGTACAAGAACTGAGGGCAATATCTTAGAAGAAGCAAAAGAGTTTAACAAGTATAAAGATTATAAGGGCATCATTAGTGATGTTGGAGGACCTACGGCAAATATGTATGGGTATGAGTGTGGGAAAAAACTTAAAAAAGGTTCTTGTGATGAGATCCGTTGTGTTGACGCCAATCGTTTGTGCAAAGCGATGCATGTTGACCATGGACGCAATATAAAGCTACTGAGAAAAGTAAGGGAAGTTGAGGGGGTACGAAAAGCTTTTGTAGCATCTGGTGTAAGGTATGACCTCATAACTGCAGATAAAAAGCATGGTTATTCCTACCTCAAAGAGATGGTAGAGCATCATATATCTGGGCAGATGAAAGTAGCCCCTGAACATACTCAGCAGCATGTTTTAGAGTTGATGGGAAAACCTGCTAAAGAGACTTTAGTTGATTTTAAAAAGATGTATGATAAACTCAACAAAGAAAGTGGCAAGCAACAGTTCTTAACCTACTATCTCATAGCTGCACATCCAGGTTGCCAAGAGAAAGATATGCATGAACTGAAGCGTTTTACAACGGATGAACTCAAAATGAATCCTGAACAAGCTCAAGTTTTTACTCCTACTCCAGGAACATACTCGGCTGTAATGTACTACACAGAACTTGATCCTAAAACTCGCAAAAAAATCTTTGTTGAAAAAGACACGAAAAGAAAAGAGAAACAAAAACAGATAGTTGTGAAAAAAGATTGTTTCGCAAGTGGATTTGCCTCTTAAAATATTCGTTAAAGTGATAAAATAAAAAAATATCGCTTTAACATGCAAAAAATGTTCCAACTCTTATAAACCTTTCAGTTTTATTAGCTTACAATACACTCACAAATCATTTTAATGGCGAATTAATGCGAATAGATAAATTTTTAAATAGTGTAAATATCACAAAGAGGCGTTCTGTTGCTCAGGATATGATTGCAAATAAAGTAGTGCTCATAAATGATGTAGTTGTAAAAGCAAGTAAAAATGTAGAGGTTGGAGATGTAGTCACTATCAACTACCTCAATGAGACTAAAAAATATCAGGTATTACAGATACCTACAACAAAATCAACTCCAAAATCTTTACAGCATCAATACATAAAGGAATTATGAAGATGACCTACCAAGAGAGTAAGATACAATTTGAAAAATTATTTACTCATGAGATGAGTGATACATTGATGAGAGAATTTTTGATAGATATGACCCTAGATAAACATACTTCTGTAGAGTCTATCGCTGCTGCTGCAGAAGTGATGCGTTCACATGCACTGGCTTTGCCAATATCTAAAGAGCTGAGTGAAAAATCTTTAGATATTGTTGGAACTGGTGGAGACAAGATAGGGAGTTTTAACATATCTTCAACGGTAGCTTTGTTGACGAGTGCCTGTGGAAGTTCAGTTGCAAAACATGGAAGTCGCTCTGTAACATCTAAAAGTGGAAGTGCAGATATGTTTGAGGCTCTTGGTGTGAGGTTAGATTTGAGTATGGCTCAAAGTGCAAAGCTCTTAGAAGAGAGTGGGTTTTGTTTTATGTTCGCAGCTAACCACCATCCTGCTATGAGTTTTATCATGCCAGTGAGAAAGAGTATATCTGAGAAAACTATATTCAATATACTAGGTCCACTGACAAATCCAGCAGGTGTAAAAAAATCTTTACTAGGAGTTTTTGATAAAGACTTTGTCCCTAAAATGGCAGAAGCATTAAAAATAAATGGAGCACAATCAGCATTGGTAGTAAGTTCTCGTGAAGGTCTGGATGAGATAAGTATCTCAGATATTACTTATGCATCACTACTAAAAGATGGGATTATACGAGAGCTTGAGATAGATGCACAAGAATATGGGATAAAAAAAGTACCTCTTAAAGCGATAGTGGGAGGTGATGCACAACAAAATGCACAGATACTTCACAACATCTTTAACTCAACTGCTACCGATGCACAAAGAGATATTGTGATGATAAATACTGCTTCGGCTCTGATGGTAGATGGCTTGGTAAGAGATATTCAAGATGGTTTAGAGATGGCAGATGAGGCTATTAGATCTGGAAAAGCCAAAGAAAAATTAGAAAAAATCATTGAAATATCAAATAAAATATGAAAAAATATGAACTAGACTTAGAACAACTTCCTTTGTTGAGTGATGCACTTATCTCAGATTTTTCAAATGGAGTTATTTTGCTTCGAGGTGATTTGGCTTCGGGAAAGACAACGCTCACAAAGTATATAGTAAACTCTTTAGGGCTAAAAGATGAGGTCACCTCTCCAACCTTTTCTCTGCAACAAGTTTATGGTGAGAAAGTCTATCATTATGACATTTACAATAAAGGTTTAGACAGCTTCATCTCACTTGGTATGCTTGAAGAGTTAGACAAGGAGGGTCTTCATCTTGTTGAATGGGGTGATGACGCACTCAAAAAAATTTTAGTAGATGCAGGATTTGATCTCATGGAGATAGAGATAAAAAAGATGCAAAACAATAAAAGAGAATATACAATATGCACATTTTAAAAGCAGTAGGTTTAAAGAAAAAGATAAAAAGTTTAGAGATAGTAAAAGGGATGAGTCTTGAAGTGAAAAGTGGTGAAGTTGTAGGACTTCTTGGACCAAATGGAGCTGGAAAAACAACAACTTTTTATATGATATGTGGACTTGTTCAAGAGAGTGCGGGTGATGTTTTTTTTGATGATGAAAATCTTGTCGGACAACCTTTACACGAAAGAGCTTTGAAAGGTATTGGTTATTTGCCTCAAGAAGCTTCTATCTTTAAAGATTTAAGTGTAGAGGACAACCTTATGGTAGCAGCTCAAGTAAGTATTAAAGATGAAAAAGAACAAGAAAAAAGGATACTTGAACTTCTCGATATGTTCAACATTGAGCCTATCCGCTTTAGAAAAGGGGTGAGTTTAAGTGGTGGGGAGCGTCGCCGTGTGGAGATAGCACGAGCCCTTGTTAATCAACCAAAATTTTTACTCCTTGATGAGCCATTTGCAGGGGTTGACCCTATCGCTGTTATGGATATACAAAAGGTGATTCATCAACTGGTGGAGTATGGGATAGGAGTCTTAATAACAGATCATAATGTGCGAGAGACTTTGGATGTTTGTGATAGGGCTTATGTGATCAAGTCAGGTGAGCTTCTTGCAAGTGGAACAAGCCAAGAGATAGCCAATAATGCAGATGTTCGTACACATTACCTAGGCGAGGACTATAAGCTTTAATTGGCTGAGATATCATGGCAAGACTTAGACAAAGTAGATCAGTTGAGACGAAGCATAAACTCTCTAACACACTAAGAAATTGGTTACCAATACTCCACTCAAGTTTGAGTGATTTAGGTGATGCTATGGCACCTTTTATTGAGGCTAATCCTGTGGTAGAAATAGAATCTGGCTACGAAGAGGAATTTGAAAAAAAGATTCCAAAAAAAATCATTAGTGGACAAGTCTCAAACTCAAGAACAGAACAGATAGAGGCACTTACTATTCAATACCGCTCTTTACATGATGTTTTAGATGAACAGTTAGAAGCTCCGCTTTTTCCAACACCACTGTCACAAAAGATAGCTATGTTTGTTGTCTCAAACCTTGATGATGGTGGGTATTATGAGGGTGATACGCTGAAGTTTTGCCAAGCGGAGGGGATACAAGAAGAAGCTTTTGAAAAAATTCGTTTAAGATTTATTCATGTTGTTCCAGTGGGTATTGGTGCACATGATCTCTCTGAAAGTTTTTTGTTTCAGCTTGAGAGTTCCGATATAAGTGAGGAAGCATACCCTTTAGCCTTAGAGGTAATAAAAGATTTAGAAGATATATATAGTTATGCTGATGAAAAAAACTTTTCTGAAGTGATGCGAGTTCTAGGAACTTTTAAAAATCCTCCTGCTATTGAATACCAAGAGGAGTCTTCTCAGATAATCCCTGATTTGATGATCTACTTTAATGATGGACAAGATATAGAGGTAAAATTAAATGATGCATATTATCCAACGATACATATAGATACAAACTATGGTGTAGAGCATGATTTTATATCTCAAAAGATAAAAGAGGCTAAATCCTTAGTTGATGCACTAGATATGCGTAAAGCAACCTTGTATAAAGTGGGATTGATGATTGTTGAGTACCAGTATGAGTTTTTCACTGGTGGGCAGATTATGCCACTTACGCTTAAGACTTTAGCCGATGAGTTTGGACACAATCCATCTACCATATCTCGTGCAATAGCAAACAAATACATAGCATGCAACAGAGGTGTTTTAGCGATGAAAGAGTTTTTTACAACAGCTATCGATGAAGATGTGAGTAATGCAGCTATAAAAGAGTTTTTAATATCCCTTATAAAAGAGGAATCAAGAGTGAAACCTTTAAGTGATATGAAGCTTTTAAAATTGATTCAAAACAGATTTAAAGTGACTATGGTAAGACGCACCATAGCTAAATATAGAAAGCAACTTAATATTGCTGGATCTAGTGAAAGAAAAAAACTTTATCATCTGCATTGATCTCCGTCCAAATTTTTTTATGCTTGCTTTATTGTTTTTCGATATAATCTTTTTGTAAAAGATGAAAAAGGATGCTTATGGAATGTGAATTTGCAACTGTCAATTCAAACAACAAAGAGATATTAGAAATTTTAGATAGTGTTAATGTCATAGCTATACTTGGACTTTCTCCAAATGAGACAAAAGCAAGTCATAAAGTTGCAAAATTTCTACAAGAAAGAGGGTATAAAATAGTACCTGTATATCCAAAAGAGGATGAAATTCTTGGGGAGAAAGTGTATAGAAGTTTAGTTGAAATCCCTTTTGAGGTAGATATGGTTGATATATTTCGTAAACCAGAAGCTTTTAATGCTATTGCTGATGTTGCCATAGCTCGTGGAGATGTAAAAGTTTTTTGGGGTCAGTTAGGTTTAGTAAATAATGAAGCAGCACAAAAAGCAAGAGATGCAGGGATGAGAGTAGTGCAAAACCATTGTCCAAAAATAGAGTTGCAAAATAGGTAGGCAAGAGTGCTAAATTTAAAAAATATACAACAAGCTCAAGAGAGAATTAAAGATGTTATAAACAAAACACCATTTACTTTTGCCCCTCATTTAAGTAAAGAATCTCAAATCAATGTTTATCTTAAAAAAGAAAATCTACAAGTAACAGGTGCTTTTAAGATACGAGGTGCATACAACAAGATAGCTACACTCTCAGAGAAACAGATGCAAGGTGGTGTAGTAGCTGCAAGTGCAGGTAACCATGCACAAGGTGTAGCTCTGTCAGCTTCAATGTTTTCCATACGAGCAGTGATTATCATGCCTGAATCAACACCTCTTACAAAAGTAAATGGCGTGAAACATTATGGTGCAGAGGTTATCCTTCATGGTGTGAACTATGATGAAGCTTATGCCTATGCTCTTAGATTTGGTGAAGAAAATAAGTTAACATTTATTCACCCTTTTGAAGATGAAGCAGTGATGTGTGGTCAAGGGAGCGTAGCCCTAGAGATCCTTGAAGAATGTGAAGATTTAGATGCCATTGTTATCCCTGTTGGTGGTGGTGGACTCATTGCAGGAATGTCTACTGCTATAAAAGAGATAAATCCTAAGATAGAAGTGATAGGAGTGAGTGCATCTGGTGCACCAGCGTTAAAAAACTCTTATGAACTAGGATATGCTGTTGATAGTGTAAGTGTAAGAACTATTGCTGATGGGATTGCTGTAAGAGATACATCAGAAATCACTTTAAAATATATTCAAAAAAATGTAGATAGATTTATTGGTGTAGATGATGAAGAGATTGCAAGTGCAATTTTATTTTTACTAGAGAAACAAAAACTTGTAGTTGAAGGGGCAGGTGCTGTTGGTGTAGCTGCTGTTTTACATAATAAATTAGAATTTTTAAAAGGTAAAAAAGTTGCAATAGTATTGAGTGGTGGTAATATGGATGTAACTTTGCTTAATGTGATTATTGAAAAGGGTTTGTTAAAATCAGCTCGTAAGATGAATGTAACAGTAACGCTAGTTGATAAACCAGGCTCACTAAAGCGTTTTACAGAGATTCTTGAGAGCTTAAATGCAAATATTGTGCATATTGCTTACGATAGGACATCTATCTCTTTGGATTATGGTGATGCCAATGTAACTGTACATATGGAAACAAAAGGGCATGAGCATCAAGCAGAGATTCAAAATGCTCTTAAAGCTGAAGGCTATTTGAGAGGTTAGATACTTATGAAGAAAAAGAAAACCAATAGAAATAAAATTTTTACTGACCCTATTATATATACAAAAAATTTAGTCAATGGTACTATGGTTGTAGTTGATGCAAAAACAACTATTCGTTTTTTGGACAAAAGTACACTCAAAGTAATCAATGGTTTTAAGACGGGTATCCATCATGTTTGGTATAAAAATGCAATAGTTTCTTTTAGCGAGGATGGCAATTATTTTGCGACTGTTAGTCAAGAAGCAAAACTCTCAAGACTTTACAATACCAATACAAAAAAAATAATTGCGAAAGTACAACGCCATCATGGGAGTGTCTCTTGTGTAGCTATTGACCCTAAGGGAAAATACTTTTTTTCTTGTGGGGAGGATGGTAAAACTTTTGTTGTAGATATCAAAAGTGCAAAACTATCTTTTACGCTACCTGCTCATATTGATGCTATTAATGATATCTGTTTTAGTGCAAACAATCAGCTTGTAGCAACAGCAAGTTACGATAAACAAATTTCTATATTTAATTTTGCGATGATGACACCAGTTACAAGGTTGAAAACCCATGCAGCTCCTGTAATGAAGATACATTTTTTAAGTGAAAATAGACTTTTTAGCGTAGATAAATCTGGGAGTGCAATTATTTGGGATCTTGATACAAATAAAATAATTGTACGCTTAAATGGCATCCATGATACAGTGCGTGCGGTGACAGCAAACGATAAGTTTTTATTTCTAGGTACAGAACTTGGGTATATCATAGTATATGAGCTAGAAAATTATGCTCAGTTGAGTAGAAGTTTCATCAAATACAACAGTCCTATATCCTCTTTAGAGTTTGATGAATCAAGAGATGATTTAATAGTAGGCTGTGAAAATGGTGAACTGAATCTTTTATATATCTATGAGGGAGATAAGTATTTAGAAAAACTTCTTGAAAGTAAAGAGTATGATTCTATAAATGAATATGTTAAAACAAGACCTTTTCTCCTGTATACAAAACCTTATATTTCGTTGTCAAAAATATGGGAAAAGACTCTACAGCAAGTGAGCAAATTATTGCAAAATGCACAAAAAGATAAGGCTGAAAAATTATTGAGCAATTTTAACTCACCAGCTAAAAAAACTATTATAAAAAAGATGTTTCAAGAGTATGCAGAATTTGGTAAGTTTGTTTTAGATATAAAAAAAGGAAATACAGCATTAGCCTACTCTTTAGCAAGAAAATATCCATCATATAAAGAATCAAAATTTTATTTACTGATGGAAGAAAGATGGAAAAAGTTATTTGCAAAAGCACAAATATTGGCTCAAGAGGGTAAAAGAAAAGAGGAAATTTATGAACTTCTTTCACAATATAGAGGTATACCAGAAAAAACAAGATTGATTCAAGAGATGGTTGCTAAAAGTGAAGTCTTTGTGCGACTTAAAAGTAACATGGCAAAAAAAGATTTTAAAGTTGCATTTGAGCTTATTAAAGTAAATCCTTTTCTAAAAGAGTTTGAGGAATACAATAAACTTTTAATGTATGGAGACACTCTCTATATAAGTATAAGCAAAGCAATGGACAGCCGAGATATATATGAATCTATTAAGTCGCTTAGAGTTTTAAGAGATTTTCCAGATTATGAAGTTATTGCAAAAAAAATGATTCAAGATATAGAGAGTCAAGGTCAGTTTTTTAAGGCTGTTGATGATGGAGACTTGCAGAGTGCATATAGATTGCTCTCAAAGTCGGAACTCTTAGAAAATACGCAAGCAGGACAAAAGCTTATAAAACAATGGCAAAATGATTTGGCTTTGGCAGAGGTTTATGTGATAAAAGCAGATATTTTAGCTATAGATGGAGTTTTAGGAGATTATAAAAATATTGGTTCAAAGCAGATGTCTGTAGCAAGAATTTATGCTTGGGCATACATCAATCAAATAGAATATGCTATCGCTCACAATAAAGAAAAAACTTATATTGAAAAAGGTTTTAAAAACTATATTTTAAATTTTGGTGTTGATGACCATATTATTTCAACTTTTGAAATTTATGAGAAAAAATACGGTAAGACAAAATTAAATCTTGATGCACTGAAAAAAGGCATAAGGGCAATGTGGCGTCCATCTATGCGTGTGAAAAATATCTTAGAATAGGTTGAACTTAAAATTACCCTTATTTTTAATCGCAAATATATCACTTTTTAAGTATAATTTTCAAAAATTTAAAAGAGGAGACTTTTCATGCAAATAAATGGCGCACAAATGGTTATTGAAGCTTTAATTGCAGAAGGAGTAGATACAGTATTTGGCTACCCTGGTGGAGCTATCATGAATGTCTATGATGAGATATACAAACAAAAAGATTTTAAACACATTTTAACTCGTCACGAGCAAGCTGCGGTGCATGCAGCTGAAGGGTATTCAAAAGCTAGTGGTAAAGTTGGTGTTGCTATGATCACTTCTGGTCCAGGTTTTACAAATGCAGTCACTGGTTTGGCTGATGCATATATGGATTCTATCCCTTTAGTAGTTATCTCTGGTCAAGTTCCAATGAGCCTTATTGGAACAGATGCCTTTCAAGAGATAGATGCTGTTGGGATTAGTCGTTCATGCACAAAGCATAACTATCTTGTTACTTGTGCTGCAGATCTACCAAGAGTCCTAAAAGAAGCATTTCATATCGCTGCAACTGGAAGACCGGGTCCTGTTCATGTTGATATTCCAAAAGATGTAACAGCCGAAATTGCTGAATTTGATTATTCTGTTGTGTTGGAGTTAGAAACATATAAGCCTCATATAAAGGGAAATCCTCGTCAAATCAAAAAAGTAATGGAGGCTATTGCCAATGCAAAGCGTCCATTGTTTTATCTCGGTGGTGGTATCATTAATGCAAATGCTGCTTATGAAGTAAGAGACTTGGTGCAAAAAACAGGTATCCCTGCAGTGGAAACATTTATGGCTAGAGGGGTTCTAAGTTATGATGATGCACTGCTCATAGGTATGCTTGGTATGCACGGTTCATATGCGTCAAATATGGCTATGAGTGAGACCGACTTAGTTATTGGTCTTGGGGTAAGGTTTGATGACCGTGTAACTGGTAAGTTAACAGAATTTGCAAAAAATGCATCGGTTATCCATGTAGATATTGACCCTGCTTCAATCTCAAAGCTAGTAAACGCAGACTATCCAATCGTTGGCGATGTAAAAAATGTTGTCAATGAGATGTTAGAGTTAACAGCAGGTGTCGAATCTAAAAAATACAAAGCGTGGAGAGAGACAGTGCAAAACTTTGCAAAATTGCATCCGCTAGCATATCATGAAGATACTGAGCGACTTAAGCCTCAATGGGTTGTGCAAAGAGTTGGTGAACTTTTAGGTGATAGTGCAAACATCTCTACAGATGTTGGACAGCATCAGATGTGGACAGGACAATTTTACCCTTTCACAAGACCTCGCCAGTTTATAAGTTCAGGTGGGCTTGGAACTATGGGATTTGGTTTTCCAGCTGCAATGGGTGTCAAAGCTGCAACTCCAGAAAAGATTAGTATCAATTTTACAGGTGATGGCTCAATACTTATGAATGTTCAAGAGCTTATGACAGCAGTTGGAAATAAGCTACCTGTAATAAATATTATTTTAAATAATAATTATCTTGGTATGGTGCGACAATGGCAGACACTCTTTTACGATAAACGCCATAGTCAAACAGATCTTTCTGTACAACCTGACTTTGTAAAACTTGCAGAAGCTTTTGGCGGAATTGGCTATAGAGTAAAAACAAAAGAAGAGTTTGATGCGGCACTCAAAGATGCACTAGAGAAAAATATAGTAGCATTCATAGAAGTTGTAGTCCATAGAATGGAAAATGTAATGCCAATGGTACCAGCTGGAGGAAGCTTATTTAATATGATGCTCTTAGAGAAAAAAGGAGATAAGTGATGAATGATAATAACGCAAGAAGAGTAGTTTCAGTTATTGTTGTGAATGAAGCAAGTGTGCTCTCACGCATTACGGATTTGTTTTCTGGTCGTGGCTATAACATTACATCATTGACTGTAGCACCTATCCCTGAGTCTAAGTATTCGAGACTGACCATCGTAACATCTGGAAGTGTTCGTGTGATAGAACAAATCACAAAACAACTGCACAAGCTTATTCCTGTGCTTCGTGTTTATGAGCATGCTGATTTGGTTGAGAAAGAGATGGCAATGGTGAAATTCCCTGCAAATGAAAATATTGCAGATATTAGTACCCTTTGTGAAGTTTACAATGGAAAAATTGTCAATGTAGGCGAAAATGTTATTATAGTTATGGTTGCAGATGAGCCAAAAAGAGTTGATAACTTCTTGAAAATTATCAAGCGGTATAATCCTAAAGAGATAGTAAGAAGTGGTGCTGTGGCACTGGAGAGATAATATGACTTTAAAAGAGATAGCTCAGATTATAGGGGCAGAATTTAATGGGGATGACCTAGAGATAAAAGGAATGAACACTTTAAAAGATGCTCTACAAAATGAACTTTCTTTTGTGTCAAATTCCAAATATATAAAAGATATTCAAAACTCAAAGGCTACTGCTATCATAGTCGATGAAAAAACTCAAGAGCATGTTCCAGATGGATGCGTTGCTCTTGTCGTGGATAATCCTTATTGGGAGATGGCTATTCTCTCAAAGTATTTTGCACCAGTTATCGAAGATAACTCTTTAGCAGAACCTATCATCGGGGAGGGCTCACAAGTCTCTTCTAAGGCAGAGATAGCAAAAGGTGCTGTTATAGGTAAAAACTGTACTATTTTAGCACATGTATATATTGGTGCAAATGCTGTTATAGGAGACAATACTGTTCTTTACCCTAGTGTTGTAGTCTATCGTGATTGCAAGATAGGGAATGACTGTATGATCCATGCAAATACAACTATTGGTGCGGATGGTTTTGGTTTCGCTACGAACAAACTAGGTGAACACAAGAAAATTTATCAAAATGGAAATGTTGTCATAGAAGATGATGTTGAGATAGGGAGCAATAGCTGTATAGATAGAGCTGTATTTGACTCTACGCTGATTAAAAAAGGTGTACGCATAGATAACCTTGTCCAAATTGGACATAATTGTGAAGTAGGCGAATACTCAGTTCTTGTTGCACAGTCTGGGTGTGCAGGTTCTACAAAACTTGGTCGCAATGTTGTTGCTGGTGGACAGTCAGCTTTTGCAGGGCATTTAGAAATCGCACCATTTTCAAAATTTGCAGCAAGAAGTGGAGTAACTAAAAATATCACAGAGAGTGGAAAAACCTTTGCTGGTTTCCCACTGATGGATCACAGACTTTGGTTAAAACTTCAAATAAAAATCGCTAAACTTTTAAAATAAGAGTTTGGTGGATAATTATCATATCAAATTTAGAAGGTAAATATAATGAACAAAAAAATAATTCTCACTTTAGGCTCATTGATGTTTTATAGTGCATCATTGGTGGCTAATACATCTCAAATGCAAACAAAAGAACAAGAACAACAACATGAAAAATACCCTTCAAGTAAAAAACAATTAAATATGAATTTTACAAATATGGTGTTGAATTTAAAACTTAATGATGCACAAAGAGATAAGATTTATACTCTTATACAAAATAGTATGGATACTCTCCCAAAACCAGAAGATGCATTTACTGAAAGTTCTTTCGATAAACAAAAGTATATTCAATTAACAAAAGAAAGAAAAATAATGAAGCTTGAACTTAAAGCGCAGATGATAGAAACGGTATATTCGTTGCTCTCACCATCTCAAAAAAAAGAGTTAAGAACAATGATAGAAGTAAAAGAGATGATTAGGCAACAGCAGAAACTACATAAGCATCACTGATTTGAAATTTTAATCTGGACTCAATAAAATTTAAAGATAAATTGGGTATAATTCGCAACTTTTAAAATAGAATTATGAACAAATAAGGAATTGTATATGTACGCAATTATCAAAAATGGTGGTAAACAGTATAAAGTTCAAGAAGGCGATATCTTACTTTTAGATAAGATGTCTCTTGAGCCAAAAGCTACTGTAGAGATCACTGAAGTGTTAGCTGTTAATGCTGGTGAACTTAAAGTTGGAGCTCCTTTTGTAGAAGGTGCTAAAGTTACTCTAGAAGTTATTAATGAGGGTCGTGCTAGGAAAGTTGTAATTTTCAAAAAGCGTCGTCGTAAAGATTCTAAAGTTAAAAGAGGTTTCAGAAGAGACTTTACTCGTGTTCGTATCACGAAAATCGCTGCATAAGTAGCTAAACAAACAAAACGGTGCTAGCACCGTGAGCCTCACGCTGAGTGAAGCTTAGTGCTAACGCTAGACTTTGGAATTACTTCCGAAGTTGTAAAATAAAACAGAAGGTTCCCTTAAATTTGGGAACAAAATTTAAGGAGAAAATTATGGCACACAAAAAAGGTCAGGGTAGTACACAAAATAATCGTGATTCAGCTGGTAGAAGACTCGGTGTGAAAAAGTTTGGAGGAGAGGCTGTTATCGCTGGTAACATTATCATCCGTCAAAGAGGAACTAGAATCCACCCAGGTACTAATGTTGGTATGGGTAAAGATCACACTATATTTGCATTAACTGATGGTGTTGTTACTTTTGAGAGAAAAGACAAAAAGCGTCAAAAAGTTTCAGTTTTACCTGCTTCATAATTCTACAAAACATCTATTCTCGTTCCCATCGTCCCCGATGGGAATGCATATATAAATAACTTAACTTATACATTTCTAAGTTTAAGCTTGGGAACGAGAAATACTTAACAATTTATTTTTACATATAACAATTAATTTTTAATTATTTCAAGGAAAAACAATGTTTACAGATAGCGTCGAATTAACAGTATCATCAGGTAAAGGTGGAGAGGGTTGTGTATCTTTTCGTCGTGAAAAATTTGTACTCAATGGTGGACCAAACGGTGGCGATGGTGGTCGTGGTGGTGATATAGTCTTTAAATGTGATAACAATACACATACTCTTTCTCACTTCCAAAGAAAGATGCACATAAAAGCAGACAAGGGACAACCTGGAGAACCATCAAATTGTAGTGGGAAATCTGGAGCTAAAAAAGTTATCATTGTTCCACCTGGAACACAGATTGTAGATATGGAGAGTGGTGCAGTTCTTTTTGATATGTTAAAGCATGGACAAGTCGAAGAATATCTCAAAGGTGGAAAAGGTGGACTTGGAAATACTCACTTTAAAAGTTCAACAAAACAAAGACCAACTTATGCACAGCCAGGTGAGCAAGGGGAAACAAGAACTATAAAACTTGACTTAAAGCTTATCGCAGATGTAGGACTTGTTGGTTTTCCAAATGTTGGTAAGTCAACTTTGATCTCAACCGTATCCAATGCTCGTCCAGAGATAGCGAACTATGAGTTTACAACACTTACACCAAAACTTGGTCAAGTAAATATTGGAGATTTTGAATCTTTTATCATGGCAGATATACCAGGTATTATTGGCGGAGCACATGAGGGGAAAGGTCTAGGTATTCAGTTCTTGCGGCATATTGAAAGAACTAAAACACTTTTATATATGGTTGACTTGGCATCCTATAGAGATCTTAAAGAGCAGATTGAAGTTTTAAAAGATGAAATTGCATCTTTTTCTGAAAAATTAGGTAGTTCAAAATATGCTATTGCTCTGACCCGTGTTGACTTGATAGCACCAGATGATGTTGAAGATTTAGTGAAAAGTTTTTTAGATATCGTGGGATTGAAATCTAGCTCAAATGAAAATTTTGGTTTTGATGAAAAAATTCCATACTTTATCCAAGAGAGTGCGGATGAAACATTAGGCTTTGACAATGCTCTTCCTTATTGTGTAGTGCCGATTTCATCAGCAATCAATAAAAACATAGACCCTTTAAAAAATGCCTTATTTAATTTAGTGCAAACAAATAGAAAATAGATTATGAATATTCTCTTTATGGGTACTCCTGATTATGCTGAGGCAATCTTAGAAAGATTATTGCAACAAGCTGACATGAATGTTGTTGCGGTATATACCCAGCCAGATAAACCTGTCGGTCGAAAAAAGCTGATGACTCCCCCTTTAGTTAAAACCTTAGCCTTAACCCATAAGATAGATGTATATCAACCAAACCGACTTAGAGATAAAGAGACAATTACTGAACTTTTAAAAATAAAATGTGACTATATTGTGGTCGCTGCTTATGGACAGATATTGCCAAAAGAAATTCTGCAACATGCTCCATGTATCAATCTTCATGCCTCAATTTTACCAGCATATAGAGGTGCAAGTCCCATTCAACAAACACTTCTCAATGATGATAAAAAGACAGGTGTTACTGCTATGATGATGGAAGAGGGGCTTGATACTGGCGATATTATTAAGATACAAGAGATAGATGTGCCTAAGACTATGATAGTGGGAGAACTTTTTGATGCTCTTACAAAAGTGGCTTGTGACTTGAGTATAGATGTTTTGGAAAATTTTATGACTTACACCCCTCAAAAACAAGATGAGCCACGGGCAAGTTATTGTAAAAAAATAACTAAAGAAGATGGGCTTGTATCTTTTGATGATGCACAAGAGTTATATGCAAAATATAGAGCTTATACCCCTTGGCCAGGTGTCTATTTAGCATCTGGTTTAAAGTTGAAAAGTATTGAACTTATTGAAAAATGTACTCAAAATAGTGCTGGAGAGATTCTAGTTATGGAAAAAGGATACATTGTAGTAGGTTGTACAAAAGGCACTTTAAAGATAAATAGAGTGCAACCACAATCAAAAAAAGAGATGGATATAGACTCTTACATCAATGGGAAAAGATTGGCTCTTGCAGATAAATTATCTTGAGAGTGTAGATTCGACTCAAATTTATTTAAAAAATAAACTCAAAAAAAAACAACTCTCCCCTCCTTGTGCAGTTGTAGCAAATGTACAAATAGCAGGAGTTGGTTCAAGAGAGAACTCTTGGATTGGTCATGAGGGGAATCTATTTTGCTCTTTTGCTCTTGGGCGAGACACCTTGCCAAAAGATCTTCCTCTTGAATCGGCATCTATCTATTTTGCATATATTCTTAAAGAGAGTTTGTGTAATTTAGGATCACAGGTGATGTTGAAATGGCCTAATGATTTTTATATAGATGATAAAAAGATAGGTGGGATGATCACAAACATAGTTGTTGATTCATTTATCTGTGGGTTTGGACTTAACTTAGTTTCTTCCCCTGAGACCTTTGGTGTATTAGATATTAATCTCTCTAAAAAAAAGATACTCGGTAGCTTTTTTAAAAATTTAGAAAAAAAGTTCTCATGGAA
Source organism: Sulfurimonas sp. (assembly GCA_027013295.1). Classification (GTDB taxonomy): domain Bacteria; phylum Campylobacterota; class Campylobacteria; order Campylobacterales; family Sulfurimonadaceae; genus Sulfurimonas. The sequence continues at coordinate 38,457 of JALUXP010000071.1, read as the reverse complement.
GCAAATATTTAGCAAATATGAGTTAGAATTTTATTATAATAAATCTTTTTACACATACAATAATAATCATAAGATTTTGTTAAGTGAATGCACTTTAGAGAGTGATGGTTCTATAATAAATAATGGCGAGAGGATATACAGTCTAAGATGAGCGAAGTAATAGTAATAGCAAATCAAAAGGGTGGTGTTGGTAAAACAACTACTGCTGTCAACTTGGCTGCATCCCTCGCTGTAGCTGAAAAAAAAGTTCTACTTATAGATTCTGATCCTCAGGCAAATGCTACCACTTCACTTGGTTTTCATAGAAATGATTATGAGTTTAACATCTATCATGTACTTATTGGTACAAAAAAACTCAAAGATATTATCTTGAAGTCAGATTTACCTACGCTTCATCTTGCACCTTCAAATATAGGTCTTGTGGGGATTGAAAAAGAATACTACGATGCAGATAAGGCAACGGGTAGAGAGTTAGTGCTTAAAAATGCTATTGCCAATGTTAAAAAAGATTATGATTATATCATCATTGACTCCCCTCCAGCACTAGGACCGATGACTATCAATGCTTTAAGTGCATCAAACTCAGTCATCATCCCTATTCAATGTGAATTTTTTGCACTAGAGGGTTTAGCACAACTTCTAAACACAGTTAAACTTGTACGCAAATCAATCAATCCAAAATTAAGCATTAAGGGTTTTGTACCAACAATGTTTAGTGCACAAAACAACCTTTCAAAGCAGGTGTTTGCAGACCTAAGACAACACTTTAGTTCAAAGCTCTTTAGAGATATTAAAGACAATATCATAGTAGTACCAAGAAATGTAAAACTTGCGGAAGCTCCATCTTTTGGAAAACCAGCAATCCTTTATGATGTGCAGTCAGCAGGTTCTGTCGCGTATCAAAACTTAGCACGGGCAGTCATCGCATAATGAAATCACAAAAGTTAGGTCGTGGTCTTGATGCTCTTCTCGGTGAGATGGATGAAGCTTACGATAACGAAGGTTCTTCTAAAGACACTATAATGGAGATAAATCTTAAAGATATTCGTCCAAATCCATTTCAGCCTCGTAAAAACTTTGATGAGTCCTCTTTACAAGAACTTGGAGAGTCTATTAAATCGGATGGACTACTACAACCAGTAGTTTTAACAGAAGATATTGATGGTTATGTTCTGATTGCTGGAGAGAGACGACTTCGAGCATCTAAGTTGATGAAGCTCAAAACGATTCGTGCAATTATCCAAAACTCTGATGAACAAAGAATGCGTCAGTTTGCTCTTGTAGAAAATATTCAAAGAGATGAGCTTAACTCGATAGAACTTGCCTTAGCTTATGGAGAACTTCTAAAACTTCATGAACTAACTCAAGAGGAGTTAGCGGGTAAGGTACATAAAAGTCGTACCCATATTACCAATACTTTACGCTTGCTTCAACTTTCAAATAAAACACAAAAAGCTATTATAGATAAAAAAATAACTGCTGGACATGCAAAGGTTTTAGTCGGTTTAGATGAGAAACAACAACAAGTACTTGTAAATTCTATTGTAGGACAAAAATTGAGTGTGCGTGAAGTTGAGTCTATGATTAAGGGTTTGAAAAATGACCCTTTTGTGACAGAAAAATTTCATAAAAAAACTTCAAATCGTTTTAACTTTGAACATATTGAAAATAAATTTACTCATTTGGGATTTAAAGCAAAAAGTTCACAAAATAAGCTCACAATCGAGTTTAAAGATGAGTCTCAAATAGAAAAACTTCTCTCTTATTTAAACAAAATATAAAAATTATAAATTTTTTTAGTTACTTTAACTAAAGTTTCAATTTTATCATTGTATAATGGCGCAACTTTTAGGAGGTGCTATGTTAGATATTAATCCAATATTGCTAATAGCTACATTAGCTGTGTTTCTTACACTTATTGTTACTCTTAACAGTTGGCTCTATAACCCATTATTCGCTTTTATGAACAAAAGAGATGATGACATTAAAAAAGACTTACAAAAAGTAGGTTCAAATGATGATGAAATCAACTCTATAAACGCAAAAGCTGAAAAAATAGTTATGGATGCTAAACTGGAAGTTGCAACACTAAGAGAAAAAGTAATCGCAGATGCTAAAGAATTAGCAGATAGTAAGATTGAAGCTAGACGGGCTGAGTTGGCTAGTGAGTATTTAGAGTTTGAAAAATCTCTAAATGAACAGAAAATGAAACTTGAAGAAGATTTAAAATCTCAAGTTCCAGTTTTTAAAGAGGCACTAAATGCTAAATTTAGTCAAATATAAGGATGTTAAATGAATAAAATTTTACTGTTATTACTAACTGTATCAACATATGCATTAGCATCTGGTCATGGTGAACATGAGGGTGGCACTGATATAGTTCAAAGAACTGTAAACTTTGCCTTATTTGCTGGTCTTGTTTGGTATCTTGTGGCTGAACCTGTAAAAAATTATTTTACAGGAAGAAGTCAAGGGATAGCAAATGAGTTGCAGAAAGTTCAAGATAAGTTAAAAGAGACTGCTAATCTTAAAAAAGAAGCAACTTCTAAAGTTTTAAAAGCAGATAAGTTTGCGGAAGAACTTTTAGTTGTTTCTAAAAAAGAAAACAAAATCTTAAATGACAACATCATGGCACAGTGTGATAGTGACTTAAATGTTCTCTCTAGGCAATTAGAAGTTCAGATGGAATTTGAACAGCGTAAGATGATTCGTAAAGTTGTTGAAACAACTGTGAACGAAATTCTTTCAGATACAAGTGCTACTTTAGACAAAAAATCTATGGCACAAGTTATTTTAAAGAAGGTTGCATAATATGGCTGAACAGATTGCAAAAAGATATATCAAAGCATTAAAAAAAGACACTAAGTTAAAGTCTTTACAGATTATCTCTAATATATTTACAGAACTCGCTCTTGCATTTGATAATGATAGTTTTAACAATATCATTAATAATCCAAATGTAAAGGTAGAAGATAAAACTAGCATATTGCTAGATGCTGTAAAATCAGCTAAGTCTGATGTGTTAAATAACCTTATAAAACTCTTAGGTGAGCATAAGCGTCTTCATATCATCCCAGCTATTGCAGTGGAAATGAAAAAAGACCTTGCCGCTACAAACAAAAGTTATACAGGTATAGTATATAGTGATGAAAAGATGACAGCTAAAGTTATCAAAGAACTAGGTGTAGGATTGGGTGAAAAATATAACTCAAAAATCACATTAGAATTTGTGCAAAATGACTTTAACGGTATCAAAGTTGATGTTGAAGATTTGGGCATAGAGATTAATTTTTCTAAAACTCGAATTAACAACCAAATAATAGATCATATTGTTAAAGCAATATAATTCATGAGAGGAGATGTGTAGTGGTAACAAAAATTCAAGCTGATGAGATCAGCTCAATAATTAAAGAACGTATTGACAATTTTGAATTAAATGTTGATATAAATGAAACAGGTAAGATTGTTTCTTATGCAGATGGTGTTGCGCAAGTTTACGGACTTAGCAATGTAATGGCAGGGGAGATGGTTGAATTTGAAGACGGCATCAAAGGTTTAGTAATGAACCTTGAAGAAAGTGCTGTAGGTGTTGTAATTCTTGGTTCAGGTGAAAACCTTAAAGAGGGTATGAGCGTTAAAAGATTAGGACAACTTCTTCGTGTTCCTGTCGGTGATGCACTCATTGGTCGCGTTGTAAATGCGTTAGGTGAGCCTATCGACGGTAAAGGTCCAATAGAATCAACTGAAACTCGTTTCGTTGAGGAAAAAGCACCTGGAATCATGAACCGTAAATCAGTTCATGAGCCACTAGCAACTGGTATTAAAGCTATTGATGCTCTTGTTCCTATTGGTCGTGGTCAAAGAGAGCTTATCATTGGTGATAGACAAACTGGTAAAACAACAGTTGCAATCGATGCTATTATTAACCAAAAAGGTAATGGTGTTGTATGTATCTATGTTGCGATTGGTCAAAAAGAATCAACTGTAGCACAAATCGTTCGTCGTTTGGAAGAGCATGGTGCTATGGAATATACAATCATTGTATCTTCAACAGCTGCTGAAGCTGCCGCACTCCAATTTATAGCACCTTATACAGGTGTTGCTATGGGTGAGTACTTTCGTGATAATGCTAGACATGGTCTTATCGTATATGATGATTTATCTAAGCATGCAGTTGCATACCGTGAAATGTCACTTATCCTTCGTCGTCCTCCGGGTCGTGAAGCATATCCTGGTGATGTTTTCTATGTTCACTCAAGATTACTTGAGCGTGCTGCGAAACTTTGCGATGAAGATGGAGCTGGTTCATTAACTGCTCTTCCTATTATTGAGACTCAAGCGGGTGATGTTGCGGCATATATTCCAACAAATGTTATCTCCATTACTGATGGTCAGATTTTCCTTGAGACTGAACTATTTAACTCAGGTGTTCGTCCAGCAATCAATGTCGGTCTTTCGGTAAGCCGTGTTGGTGGTGCTGCTCAGATTAAAGCTACAAAGCAAGTTGCTGGTACTTTAAGACTTGATCTTGCTCAGTATCGTGAACTTCAAGCATTTGCTCAGTTTGCATCTGATCTTGATGAAACTTCTCGTAAACAACTTGAGCGTGGTCAGAGAATGGTAGAAGTTCTAAAACAAGGTCCTTTTTCTCCACTTTCAGCTGAGAAACAAGTTCTCATTATCTTCGCTGGTAATGAAGGTTTCTTGGATGATATGGATGCTTCTAATGTCGTTAGATTTGAAGCTGAAATGTATCCATTTATAGAAGCAAGTTATCCTCAAATTTTTGAAAACATTAGAAGTGCATCAAAAGTTGATGATGATACAAAAGCATTAATACTTAAAGCACTTGAAGAGTTTAAAGCTTCTTTTGTAGTAGCTTAAGGATTAAACTATGGCAAACTTGAAAGATATTCAAAGACAGATTAAGAGTGTTAGTAATACTCAAAAGACAACTCGTGCAATGAAGCTTGTATCTACTGCAAAGCTTCGTCGTGCCGAGGAGCTCGCTAAGCGTTCTCGTCTTTATTCTGAAAAACTCAATCAGGTCATTGCCGAAATAGCTGGACGCCTCAAGTGCAATAAGGTTGGAGGAATCAATAGTCGTTGTTTTAGCGATATTAATAATCCAAAAACTGTTGACATCATTTTTGTTACTGCAGACAAAGGTTTATGTGGTGGTTTTAATATTCAAACAATTAAAGCTGTTAATAAACTTCTAAAAGAGTATAAAGACAAAGATGTAAAAGTGCGTTTAAGTGGTATCGGTAAAAAAGGTGTTGAATTTTATAAATATAATGAAGTGGAGCTTTATGAAGCTATTTCAAATTTAAGTTCAAAACCTGATAAAAAAAGATCTGATAAATTTATTAGAACTTCAATTGCAGAGTTTAAAGATGGTAAGGTTGATGCAGTTCATATTGTCTATAATGGCTTTAAAAATATGATGACGCAAGAATTACATGTCAATAGAATTTTACCAGTTGATACTAATAAATTTGATTGTGAAGCGAGTGAAGCACAATCAATGTTAGAGATTGAAGCGCAAGATGATGAAAAAATGCTTGATTCTTTAGTAAGTAAATATGTAGAGTACAATATGTACTATGCTCTTATTGATTCTGTTGCTGCTGAGCATTCTGCTCGTATGCAAGCGATGGATACAGCTACAAATAATGCAGCTGATATGGTAAAGAGCTTAAATGTTAAGTTTAATAAAGCAAGACAAGCCGCTATAACTACAGAACTGATAGAAATTATCAGTGGTGTGGAGTCTATGAAATAATGGAGAAAAATATGATTGGTAAAATTAGCCAGGTTATGGGTCCTGTTGTTGATGTTGATTTTGATGGATATCTTCCAGTAATCAACGAAGCAATTGAAGTTAAAGTAAATGTTGAGGGTACACAAACTCGTTTAGTACTTGAAGTTGCAGCACACTTAGGTGATGGTCGTGTTCGTACTATTGCTATGGATATGAGTGAAGGTTTAGTTCGTGGTATGGATGCTACTGCTACAGGTTCTCCTATTAAAGTTCCTGTTGGAGATAAAGTTCTAGGTCGTATATTTAATGTTATCGGTGAAACTATTGATGGTTTTGGCGAGATTACAGATGCACCAAAGTGGTCTATCCACCGTGCCCCTCCACCGTTAGTTGAACAATCAACTGCGACTGAGATGTTTGAAACTGGTATTAAAGTAGTTGATCTGCTTGCTCCTTATTCTAAGGGTGGTAAAGTTGGACTATTTGGTGGTGCTGGTGTTGGTAAAACAGTTATTATTATGGAGCTTATTCACAATGTTGCTCATGGACATGATGGTTTATCTGTTTTCGCTGGTGTTGGCGAAAGAACTCGTGAAGGAAATGACCTTTACCATGAGATGAAAGATTCTGATGTTCTTGACAAAGTTGCACTGTGCTATGGTCAAATGAGTGAGCCTCCAGGAGCGCGTAACCGTATTGCTCTTACAGGTATCACTATGGCTGAGTATTTCCGTGATGAAAAAGGTCTTGATGTACTTATGTTCATCGACAATATCTTCCGTTTTGCACAGTCAGGTTCAGAGATGTCAGCACTTCTTGGTCGTATCCCTTCAGCTGTTGGTTATCAGCCAACTTTAGCTCGTGAAATGGGTGCATTACAAGATAGAATTACATCAACTAAAACTGGTTCTATCACTTCAGTTCAAGCTGTATATGTTCCAGCAGATGACTTGACAGATCCAGCTCCTGCTTCTGTTTTTGCTCACTTAGATGCAACAACAGTTCTTAACCGTAAGATTGCGGAAAAGGGTATCTATCCTGCTGTTGATCCACTTGACTCAACTTCAAGATTACTTGATCCACAAATCATTGGTGATGAACATTATGGTGTTGCACGCGGTGTTCAACAAACACTTCAAAAATATAAAGATCTTCAAGATATCATTGCGATTCTTGGTATGGATGAACTTAGTGAAGATGACAAAAATGTTGTTGAGCGTGCTCGTAAAATTGAGAAATTTCTTTCTCAACCATTCTTTGTTGCTGAAGTATTTACAGGTTCACCTGGAAAATATGTATCACTTGAAGATACTATCAAAGGTTTCAAAATGATTCTTGATGGGGAATGTGATCATATGAGTGAAAATTCATTCTACATGGTCGGTAATATGGATGAGGCTATTGAAAAGTCTAAAAAACAATAGTCAATAAATACAAAGGACTCTAATGGAGACATTTAAATTAGAAATCATAACTCCAAATGGCGAAATCTTTCATGATAATGCTGTGAGTGTAACTCTTCCTGGTGAAGAGGGTGAGTTTGGTGTTCTTGCACACCATTCATCTGTTTCAACTTTGCTTGAAGCGGGTGTTGTAGATATTGAAAAAGAAGATAAAACAGTCGAATCAGTTTTAATCAACTGGGGCGTTGTTCATGTGGATGAACAACAAGTTGTTGTTCTTGTTGAGGGTGCTGTAGCTATTCGTGGTGAGAATGAAAGTGCTATTGCTGATGCTCTTGAAGAAGCCAAAGCTCTTGTAAAAAGTATTGAAGATTCAGGTCAAGCAATCGCTTCTGTATCAGCTAAACTTGAAACAGCTGCTCAAAACCTTATCTAACTGATTGTATGATAAATCAAATATTAGATTTTTATCTTAAAAGTCACCCTGTTACTATAGGTGTGCTAGTTCTTTTAGCGTTATACTTTATCATATTAAATTGGGTTTTTTTCTATCGCTACTTTTCTCTAAACAGTTGGCTCCAAGAGGAGTCCAACTCATTTGAGAGTTTGTTAATGGGAGCTCCAACTGTAAGTGAACGCTCTTTTTTATATAAATTTTTAAGATCAACAACTGTAGTGAAAAAAGAGATATTAGACTTGGCTATGCTCTCTGCCACCAAAGAAGCAACCAAAGGTTTATCTTTGATATCTGTTTTTTCATCTACTACGCCGTTTATCGGGTTATTTGGTACGGTTGTCGCTATTTTGGATACTTTTACACATATAGGTCAAACAACTGGTGGTATGTCTATCATAGCTTCTGGAGTCTCAGATGCACTTGTAGCTACTGCCGCTGGTATATTTGTAGCCATATTCGCATATACTTACCATCAGGCTCTAAAAAGAAAATCTTTTGAAATTATCAATTTTTTACAGATGCAAAGTGATGCAGTTTTAGCTAAAAAAGAGCAGTAATGTATTATGATTGGGATGAGAAACCAGACTTAAATATTACCCCTATGGTAGATATAATGTTGGTACTTTTAGCTATTTTAATGGTTATCGCACCAAATATAATTTATGAAGAGGATATAAAACTCCCTCAAGGTTCCGCATCAAAACAGATAGTAAAAATTCCCCCAGTTCATATTGTTATTAAAAAAGATCTCTCTCTAACCGTCAATAAAGAGAATTTCCAGCTTAACTCTTTTTCAGATAACTTTTACAAATATTCAAGAAAACTTGATCTCAAAGCTACTGTAATGATAAGTGCTGATAAGTCCTTAGATTATGGTGTAGTGATGAAAATACTAGGTGCTGTGAAGCAATCAGGCTTTTTAGAGGTCTCTTTAGCTACCAATGGTTAATAGTACAAAGTATTTTTATCTCAGTGGGTTTATCTCATTTAGTCTTTTTTTCATTGTTATTATGTTTTTTATAACAATGATGCTCCATGACAATAAGATACCCCAATATGCACTTAAAAAGGATGATTTTATCTCTATAACCATTACCCCCTCTAAGCATAAAACTGTGAGAAAGAAAAAAATCATTAAACAGGTTAAAAAAGAGATTGTTCATCAAGTTATAAAACCAGTAGAGTCAGATGAGCTTGATATAGATGATCTCTTTAGCAGTGTAAAGACTAAAGCACTTAAGATTCAAAAGCATAAGGTTAAAAAAATTAATGCAAAAAGACTACAAGAGATAAATAAAAAAATAAGCACAACCAAAGAAAATGAAGTGAAGCAAATAGAACAAATTGAAGAGCAACTGAGTCAATCAAGTGCAACTGAGGTTAATGAATATTTGGCTAAAATTCAACTTCAAGTTTATGATTCCTTTTATCCACCAGCAAACTCTCAGGGGCATACAGTCAAAGCTGTGATTGAATTAAATGCTTTAGGAAAGGTCATGGATTTTAGAATATTAACATATTCTGATAATACTGATTTGAATGCAGAATGTGATAAGATAAAAGAGAGACTTATGGGGATTAATTTTCCAATCAATCCTGATAACAGATCAGGAAGTTATATAATAGAATTAACAGCCAAGGAATAATATGAAAATACTTTTAACTATTTTATTTACACTAAGTTTATATGCGAGTGATGCAACAATACAAGTTATTAAAAAAGTTGATTCACTCCCATCACTAGCAGTTGAGGATGCTTCAGGTCACAGTAATACAACTTTCAAATTGAAATTTTTTAAAGCTCTTATTGCTGATCTTAATGTCATATCAATCTTTAATGTTGATAGATTTCACAGAGAAAGTGAATTTGAATCTGACAGAGTTCTCGTTGAAAATAAAGATATGGATTATGTTTTAAAATATAATCTACAAAATAATGATACTGATGGCTTTATGTTGAAAATGAAAGTGATCAAAGGTGCAGAAAAAGTATTAGAAAAAAACTATAAAGTAAATAATTCTGATAAATACATGTTTGTAGCACACACTATGGCATATGAAATCAATAAATTTATGGGACAACCCTCTATAGAATGGATAAAGAAAAAAGTTATTTTCTCTCGTGTGGTAGGTCCTAAAAGAAGTGAAATTGTTATTGCCGATTATACACTTGCATATCAGCATATTATTATTAAAGGTGGATTTAATTTATTTCCAAAATGGGCTTCAAAAGAGCAAAATGGATTTTACTATACCTCTTTAAATGAGATAAAGCCAACTTTAAAATATGTAGATACTAAAACTGCAATTAGCAAAACTATTATCACTTCTGAAGGGATGATGATATGCTCAGATGTGCGTAAAGATGGAAAAAAACTTCTTTTAACTATGGCACCTGATGCACAAGCAGATATTTATCTTTATGATGTAGCAAGTAAAAAAACAACAAAACTCACAAAGTATCGTGGCATAGATGTAAGTGGGCAGTTTATGGGTAAAAATCGAATTGTTTTTGTTTCAAATAGACTTGGATATCCAAATATATTTTCTAAAGAGATTGGTAGTGACGAGATAGAACAGATGGTTTATTATGGAAAAAACAATGTTGCTTGTAGTGCTTATAATGAATATATAGTATATAAAGCAAGAGAGAGCTCTCGTGCCTTTTCAAGAAATACATTCAATCTTCATATTATATCTACAAAGACTGATTTTATCCGTCGTTTAACAGCAACGGGTGTGAATGAGTTCCCAAGATTTTCAGCTGATGGCGATGCTATATTGTTTATCAAAAACTATAAAAATCAAAGTTCTATAGGTATTATTAGATTGAAACATAATAAGAATTATCTATTTCCATTGAAATATGGAAGAGTACAGGCTATGGATTGGTAAATTGTTATTTTGCATTAATAATTTTTAGCTATAATTTGCAAGTAAATTAATAAAAAAGGCATTTAATATGAAAAAAATAATACTTGCAAGCTCGGTAACCGCTTTACTTTTATTTAGCGGTTGTGGGAATGTTGAACCAACTCCAGCAGAACAAGCTGCTACTCAAGAGGCAACACAAAATCAAAATCAAGAAGTAGTTGCAGTCGAAACTGAAACAGTACCAGCAGAAAATGCTACAGTTATTAATGAAAATGCTACATCTGTTAATGAAAATGCAACAAAGAATGCTGATTCAAATGAGATGACAATGGCTTCGTTGGAAAACAAAATGTCATCAGTTTTATTTGGATTTGATAAATACAATCTAACTCCTAAGATGCAAAATAAAATCTCAGACCATGCTAAGATTGTCAATGGTGCTGCAAAGACTTTTATGATTAAGCTCGAAGGTAATTGTGATGAGTGGGGTAGCGATGAATACAATTTTGCACTTGGTCTTAAGCGTGCAGATGCAGTTAAAAAAGCATTGGTAGCTGAGGGTGTTGATGCAAATCGTTTAACTATGGTAAGTTATGGGAAATCTAACCCTCTTTGTACTCAAAAGACACAGGCTTGTTGGGCAAAAAACCGTCGTGTTGACTTTAAGCTTCTGCCATAATAGCAAATGAATAGTTTTAAAGTAGCTTCTTTAGCTACAATTCTGTTTTTCTCAACCCTTAGTGCAGAACCTTCTGCCTTTGGTGCTGGAGATATTAACAATCCAGAACCTTACGGTCTCACTCAAGAGGAAAAACAACTTCTTGAAAATAAAAAACATCTCAATAAAGTTACCAATAATCTTACAGATGTAAGTACGCATCTAAAAAAAGTTACAGTAAAAAGTAACAACCAATCAAATGAATTGGATTCTTTGAGGGATAGACTTGATGGACTTCAGGGTATTTTAGAAAATCTAAGTCAAAAAGAGCATTTCAACAAAAAATCTTTAAAAATGCTTGATGAGATGAATGCTAAAAGATTGCAAAATGCTAATGAATTTGAAAAAAGATTAAGCGATGCAATACAAAAAAATGCTTTAGAGATTGAAAAATTAAAATTTAGCTTATCTTCCTTGACACAAGTGGTACAAGAGATATCTAAAAATTATGTTACAAAAGCTGAGTTTAATAGTTTGGTTATGGATGTCAATAAGTTTAAAGATGTTGTTACTAAAGAGCTCTCTTCAACAACAAAGAAAACAGTGTTTAGTGGTAAATCAAAAGCTCAGATAGCAAAAGAGGCTAAAAAGCTTTTTGATAAGCAGAGATATACAGAGGCTATTAAATATTACTCTTTTCTCATTGAAAATAAATACAAACCAGCGCGGGCACATTATATGATTGGTGAGATCTATTATTTTAGAAAAAACTATTCAGAAGCTATAGCATATTTTAAAAAAAGTGCAAAATTATATTCTAAAGCATCTTATATGTCCGTATTGATGTTATATACTGGTATATCGATGCAAAATAGTGGCGATATAAAGAATGCAAAAGCATTTTTAAAGGGTGTTATTAAAAAGTATCCAGGCACCAAGGCAGCTAAAATTGCTAAGAAACAATTATCCTTAATAGGTTAAAGTGTTACTTTCAATTCAGCCCAGATATAGAAAAAAATGGTAAAATCCCAAAATAAAAAAATAAAGGTTAATTATGGCAATTGAAGCAAATCAAATTGTATCATTAGAGTATGAAGTAAAAGATGGAGATGAGATAGTAGATAGTAATGTTGGTGGAGCACCATTGGTATTTATGTTTGGTAAGGGTCAAATCATTCCTGGTTTAGAGAGTGGTATAGTAGATATGGCTATTGGTGAGAAAGGTAATATCCTTGTAAAAGCTGCAGATGCTTATGGTGATTTTAACGAAGAAGCAAGACAAGAAGTACCTAAAGATCAATTTGAAGGAATTGACTTAGAAATTGGAATGACTTTATATGGTCAAGGTGAAGATGGTGGAACTGTACAAGTTGTTGTTAAAGAGATTGGTGAAGAAAATATCATTATTGATTTTAATCACCCTTTAGCTGGAAAGGATTTAATGTTTAGTGTTACCATTAACAATATTAGAGAGGCTTCTGCTGAGGAGGCTATGACTGGAATACCTGCTGAGAATGCACAACCAGATGATGGTGGTTGTTGTAGCACTGGCTCTAGTTGTGGATGCGACTAATTTTATAACTGCTTGTGCATCTTCTGCACAAGCTTATAAAACTGCAACCTTACTTAAAGTACTTAGTGTCAATGCCCTGATAAGTGGTGAGAGAGGTGTCGGTAAAAAAACTCTTGCAAAATATATCTTAAATGATGCACAGGTTTATGATGCATCTGAATACAAAAAGATACTTATAGCCCTCCAAAGTGTTAATGAAATCATCATTGTAAATTTTGAAAATATACCTAATATAAAAAAAGTTCTAGACCTTGTCAAAGAAAAATCGGTGCGTTTAGTCGCTACCGCTACAAGCTCTTTTTATAATGAGTATATTGATGATGCCTTTAGTGTTAAGTTTGATATTCCATCTTTAAAAGAGAGACCTGAAGATGTAAAGGAGTTGACAGAACTTTATATGAAAGAAGCGGCGGAGCTTTTCAATACAAGTGCACAGTTAAATATTAAAAATTTTAAACCAGATTTGACTCAAAATTCTAACTCTTTAAAAAGACAGTTGATGATTAGTTCACTACTCCAAGATATTAATGATGTTGAATTGATGGATATAATTGAAAATTATTTTGAAGATAAACTTGGCTCTAATAGTGATTATAGAAATTTTTTATACCTCTATGAAGTTCCTTTGATTCGTGCAGGTCTAAGTAAGTTTAAATCTCAGCTTCAGCTATCCGATAGGTTAGGTTTAAACAGAAATACATTAAGAAAAAAAATAGCTGATAATGATCAGTATCTTTAGTTGCCCTACTGGGTTAAGGAATAATAGAGTTAATCTTTTTCTTATCCAGCTATAATTTGCTATGCAAATTATGCTCGTTAAAGAGATTAACACTACATAAAGGAGATTAACAGATGAAGAAAATAGCAATGATCTTTTCAGGTCAAGGTAGTCAAGCCGTAGGTATGGGGAAAAATTTTTATGAGAACTCTGAAGTTGCAAGAGAGATGTTTGCAAAAGCTGGAGAGAGGATAGGTGTTGATTTTAAAGAGTTAATCTTTGAAGAAAATGATAGATTAGGACAAACAGCATATACGCAACCTGCTATCTTACTTGTGCAGATGGTAGCGTATAAACTCTTTAAGGATGCATGTCCAGATATAAAAGCTGAGCTATTTTTAGGACACTCTCTTGGTGAGTTTTCTGCTTTATGTGCATCAGGTGCTATTGACTATGTAGATGCAGTAGAATTAGTACATAAGCGTGGTGCATTGATGCAAAATGCGTGTGAGTCCATAGAAGCTGGGATGATGGTTCTTGTAGGTTTAGATGATGCAAGTGTTGAGGCTATATGTGCAAGTGCACAAGCAGAAGGTAAAAAAGTTTGGCCTGCAAATTATAATCAAGATGGACAGTTAGTTGTTGCTGGTATGAAATCTGATTTAGTTGCATTGGAGCAGACTTTTAAAGAAGCTGGTGCAAAGCGTGCCTTGTTATTAGATATGTCAGTAGCTTCACATTGTGAGCTTTTAGCTCCAGCACAGCAACCTTTGGCAGATTTGATGTCAGAGATGGTTAAAGAGAGTTTTGAAGCACCTATAGTTTCTAATGTAACAACAAACAAGTATGCAACAAAAGATGAAGCAGTAGCACTCTTAAAAGACCAGCTTGTAAAACCCGTAAAGTATAAACAATCTATTTTAGCAGTAGTGGGTGAGTTAGATATGGCAATAGAGTTCGGAAATGGAATCGTACTTAAAGGACTCAATCGTAGAATCGCAAAAGAGCTTAAAACAGTAAATGTATCTGATATGGCTACACTTGCTAGTGTTAAAGAAGAAATCTGTTCATAAATGAAAGTTACACTAGCCCAAACAGCACCAAAGCTTAACCGTTCTAATCTTGATGCTATCATAAAAATTATACAAGAGCATAAGGTTAGTAGTGATTTGATAGTATTTCCTGAGTTGTCTTTAAGTGGTTATCTGCTTCAAGATAAACTTTATGAAGATGCTTGGGAATTAGTAGAGTTAGATGCACTGAGAGTTTTAAGTGAAGATATTGACATTGTTGTTGGTGTGGCACTGAGAGAGGGTGAAGTGTTTAAAAATTGTGCGTTGTATTTTAGTGGGGGCAAATTACTCTCAAAGCATGACAAAGTACATCTTCCAAATTATGGTATGTTTGAGGAAGCTCGCTATTTTGAAGCGGGCAATATGTTTGAGAGCTTTTATTCTCAGTTTGGTAAAACCTCAATGGTCATTTGTGAAGATTTATGGCACAAAGATATGCATCATGATCTCATAGCTGAAAATCCTGAATATATCATAGCCCTTGTGGCATCTCCTGCGCGTGGTTTTAGTGATGATGGTTTAGAGATAGCGCATCAATGGTATGATATCATCAAAAAAGTAGCACAAGAGTGTAGTGCGAAACTTATTTTTGTCAACCGTGTCGGATTTGAAGATGGACTTGGTTTTTGGGGTGGAAGTTGTGTTGTTGGAAGTGATGGTGAGATAGTGCATCAGTTAAAGCAGTATGAAGTAATAGCAGAAACAATTTCGTTGTAGTCGACATTTAATATAATTATTTCTTAGAGGACAAATCTTCGCTTCGATCATGAGCCTCACGAAAAAATTATATTAAATGTCTATTTTTACTAATAATTAGTATATAGATATTATCGCCGATAGGCGTAGCTTTAGTGAGGGGAATTCGGCAAAGAATTCACTTCTTTGTCGAAGGAGACACAATGAAAAAGATAGCGATTATGGGTGCAATGCCAGAAGAGGTAGCACCAATTTTAGAAAAGCTTGGTGAATATAAAACAACAAAATATGCAGATAATGAATATTATGAAGCAACTTATAAGGGTGTGGAAGTTGTAGTAGCTTACTCAAAAATAGGTAAAGTGTTTTCTACTCTTACAGCATCAACTATGATACAACACTTTGGATGCGATAAACTTCTTTTTAGTGGTGTAGCTGGTGGAATCAACCCTAGTTTAAAGGTGGGGGATCTCATTGTTGCTACAAAATTATCTCAGCACGATTTAGATATTACAGCTTTTGGACATCCTTTTGGTTTTGTACCAGAGGGTGCAGTCTATGTTGATGCAGATAAAGAGATGATAGCTATGAGCAAGGAAGTTGCTTCTGATATGGGTAAAACTGTGCAAGAGGGCATCATAGCGACAGGGGATCAATTTGTTGCTAATGAAGAGCGTAAAAACTGGATAGGGGAAACTTTTAATGCTGATGCCTTAGAGATGGAGGGGGCAAGTGTTGCCGTCGTATGTAATGCTCTTGATGTACCTTTTTTCATTCTTCGTGCTATTAGTGATGCAGCAGATATGGATGCAAGTTTCTCTTTTGATGAGTTTTTAGAAACATCGGCAATCATCTCTGCAGAGTTCGTTATGAAAATGCTTGATAAGGTGATAGCAAAATAGATGGCTAACTCAATACTTCCCTCTAAAAAAATAATGTCTAAACTGGGTAAAACCAATGCTGAATTTGGACTGATAGAGGAGGGTGATAAAATACTTGTTGGTCTCTCTGGTGGGAAAGATTCCCTTACGATGATTCACGCAATGAAAGAGCAACAACGCCGTGCTCCATTTAAGTTTGAATTTTTAGCGGTTACTATCTCTTATGGGATGGGCGAAAACTTTGATGCACTTACAAAACATTGTGAATTTTATGGTATCCCTTATAAAGTTATAGATACAAAAGTATATGAATTGGCAAAAGTGAAGATTCGTAAAAATTCATCTTTTTGTAGTTTTTTCTCTCGTATGCGTAGAGGATACCTTTATGGTGCTGCACAAGACAATGGATGCAATAAGGTAGCTTTGGGACATCACATGGATGATGCCGCAGAGAGCTTTTTTATGAACTTTATTTACAATGGTCAGATGCGTTCACTTGCTCCTATCTATAGAGCTGAGAATGGGCTTATGGTAATCCGTCCTTTGATTCAGATGCGAGAGAGACAGCTACTTGCTTTTGTAGAAGATAATGGGATCGAAGCAATAGGGGATGAAGCATGTCCAGCTATGCGTTTTGATGTAAAGATGCCTCATGCAAGGGCTACAACAAAAGAGATGCTCGCTAAAATGGAGGAGCAATTCCCTTCCTTTTTTACAAGTCTCAACGCTGCGTTTAAAAATATTTCTGTAGAGAGTTTTTTCGATAAAGAAAAATTTTCGTTTGAGTAAGTTTTAAGCTTTTTTTTCTTCTAAAGATATCTCATCTTTTGTTGTTTTAAGTGTATCCTCTTTTAAAGTTTGCAAAAATTCTAAAATATTTTTTTGATACAATAGAGTATCTTCATCATATGTTAATGAAAGAAATTTTTGCAGTTCATTGATCTCTATTTTTTTAGCATAACGAGGGATAACTTTTAGATTTTTTTGAATACTTGCAACTAAGGTATCAATATCAAGACCATTATTGTCTTTAACTTTTTTCACTTTTTCTTTTGTTGTGAGCATTAAAAGATTGGCTCTTTCTTTATCATCTTTATAAATTCTACTAGCAATATCTTTTACGAGTATATAATTTTCTATGGTTGAATCCTCATTTGCCGCAATAATAAGTGCAAAAACTTTTGCACGAAATTCCAATGAACCATGGTGATGCACAAAGAGTTCACGAAAAGCACCAAAAAAGTGATGTTTTAGTCTAAAAAAAAGTCGCATTTGTATTCCTTCTGTGGTATTATACATTTTTGATTTTAAATATAGTATATAATATGATAATAATTTCTTAGGAGTAAGCAAAATGGGTAGAGCATTTGAATATAGAAAAGCATCAAAGTTAAAAAGATGGGGTGCAATGTCAAAATTGTTTCCTAAACTAGGCAAGATTATCACTATGGCGGCAAAAGAGGGTAGCAGTGATCCGGATATGAATGCTAAACTTCGCACAGCTATTATCAATGCTAAGGCTGAAAATATGCCAAAAGACAATATTGAAGCAGCTATCAAGAGAGCATCAGCTAAAGATACAGCAAATATGCTTGAAGTGAATTTTGAGGGCAAAGCACCTCATGGTGTCTTGCTTTTTATAGAGTGTATGACCGATAACAATACAAGAACTGTAGCGAATGTAAAAAATATACTCACCAAACATGGTGGAGAACTTCTTACGAATGGCTCTTTGGAATTTATGTTTGATAGAAAAGCATTGTTTGAGTTTGATTTAAAAGATGATATGGATATTGAGGGATTAGAACTAGAGCTAATAGATGCAGGACTTGAAGAGATTGAATCTGAAGATGCTGAGGTGCTCGTTACAGCGGATTATACAAGTTTTGGTACATTGAATTCTGCTTTAGAAGAGATGGGCATAGAGATAAAAAAAGCCAATTTAGAACGGATGGCTAATTCCCCAATATCTATCACAGAAGAACAACAATCTGATATAGATAAAATTCTTGAACGCCTTGAAGATGATGAAGATGTGCAAAAGGTATTCTCAAATTTAGTCTAGTTTGGTTTTACTTATTACATAGCACCTGCAGCAGCTCCCATATTCCACATAGGCATGAAGATACCAAGTGCAAGCAAAGTGACCATAGATGCAATGATAACTAACATGATAGGTTCGATAGCTGAGGACAAACCATCTATGATAGCATCAAACTTATTTTTATAAAACTCTGCAACTTTTTGCATCATATTATCAAGTGAACCACCATCTTCGCCTGCTTTAATCATTTGCAAAATCATGTTTTGAAACATATCAGTGTCTTTAAGCCCTAGATAGAGAGGGGAGCCTTTTTCAACAGCTAGTCTTACGCTTTTAAGCTTTTTTTGTAGAGGTAAATTGTCTATCATATCGGTAGAAGTATCGAGAGCTTCTGCTATGGGGATCCCTGCTTTAGTAAGCTCTGAGAAGACTAGAGTAAATCTATTGAGCGTAGAGTATTTGATGATATTTTTTATGAGGTATGTTTTAAGTAAAAATTGATGCCAAGAATAGCGTACATGTAGATAGTTGTCTATAGCATATTTAAAACTAAAAAATGATAAAGCCCCTAGAGCAAGGACAATTAAACCGTAGTTGTTAAAAATACTCTCAAGTTTAAGGAGTATGAGTGTTGGTACTGGTAGTTCAGCTCCGAGTTGAGCAAAGATACTCTTAAATTGAGGAACCACAAAAGAGATTAGCACCGTAAAGGCAATAGCCATCGCTATCATCACATTTCTAGGGTATGCCATCGCTTTTTTAAACTTAACAAAGTTTTCTCGTATCTGGTCGAGCATCTCTGCTAAAGAGTTTAACGATATATCGAGATTACCTGTTTTTTCACCTAGTTTAACCATAGCAATAGTAAGATTTCCTAGTTCATATCGAAAGTTTTCCATCGATAGCGAAAGGGAATTACCAGAGTCAATATCATCTGCAAGTTTTGAAAAAACATATACAAGTGCTTCATCATCAGATGAATTTGCAACTTCTTGTATAGAATCATGGATGGAGATGCCAGCATTTGTCATAACAGCTAACTGTCGTATAGCAGCAATAAGAGCATCAGGCTTTATCTTTCTTTTTTTTATGTTTTGAAGAAATTTTGTTTTAAATCTAGCAAATTGAAGTTCCAGCGGCTCTGTAACAAGCAATACCTTTATCAGGACACCTGAATATTTAATTTTAGCTATATCGTTTGCTTCTTTTATACTATTGGCATAAAAACCGTAGATAATTTTTTTCCCTTTTGTAAGCACCGTTGCTTCGTAATATTGCATCATTTTGCCACCCTTAGTATCTCTTCAAGACTAGTAATCCCTTCTAGTGCTTTTTGGATGCCATTTACAAATATAGGGATAAATCCAGTCTCTTTTGCATGGGCGAGTAAAGCATCTTTTGACGCACCTTTTGCAATTAAAGATGAAAGCTCATCATCTATATTTAAGACCTCACATATCATTTCACGCCCAGTATATCCAGTATCGTTACACTCTTTGCAACCCTTGCCCGTATAAAATTTTGCATCCTGAGGGATTAGTTTACATAACTCTTCTAAGGCTGAAGGGGAGATCTCTTCAATCACTTTACAATTAGGGCATATTTTCCTCACAAGTCTTTGTGCTTGAATCGCTACAAGTGCACCAGAGATAAGATAGTGTTCAATCCCCATATCTGCCATACGAGGAATAGCTGATATAGCATCATTTGTATGTAAAGTTGAGATGACTAAGTGACCAGTAAGTGCAGCTTTTATAGCTATCTCAAGAGTCTCTTGGTCACGAATCTCACCAATCATAATCTTATCTGGATCTTGTCGTAGTATGGAACGCAGGGCATCTGAAAAGTTGAGACCTACTTTAGGGTTCACTTGCACTTGTTGAATCATATTCATGCGGTATTCTACAGGGTCTTCTACTGTGATCACTTTATCGGCTGAGTCTTTAAGCTCATTAAGCGCACCATAAAGGGTAGTCGTTTTACCACTTCCTGTTGGTCCAGTAACTAAGATAATACCGTAAGGTGCATTAAGACCTTTTAAAAGTTTTTGATAGCTCACACTGTCCATGCCAGCTTCTTCAAGTTTTACAAGTGCTTTTTGTTTATCTAGTACACGCATAACTATAGACTCTCCATAGAGTGTTGGTAAAGTAGAGATACGAAAATCATATTCGACCTTACCTACATCTGTAGAAAAACGACCATCTTGAGGTTTCCTTTTTTCAGCAATATCGAGATTTGCAAGGAGTTTAAGTCTTGATGCTAGTGGCGCATAGATATCTTTTGGAAAGATAAATATTTCGGAGAGTTTTCCATCTATCCTTCCTCTCACACTACAGTTGCGTTCTGCTGGTTCGATGTGTACATCACTAGCTCTTTGTTTGATGCATGTATTAAGGATAACATCTATAAGTAGAAGAATAGAAGAAGCTTCTTGTTGCTCTTCGACAGTGTTGATTGAGTTAAGTTCTTCACGAATCTTTTTTACTAGAACTATCTCTTTATCTTTGAGCTCAACTTTAAAAAGATGTGCAGTAATCTGTTTTTTCAGTGCAACTTTTAGTTTGATGGGCTTTTTTGGAAAAAGTCTTTGCAGTGATTCTTTTGCTTCTATATTTAATGGATCACTTAGTGCAATAAAGACATGAAGATCATCTTCGTAAAGAGGTATGGCATGAAACTTTTGTAGTTGAATTAAGGGGATATTGTTTGTGAGTTCAGGGTCTATGTCAAAGAGATCGAGGTCAATAAATTCTAAATTTAATTTTTCAGATAGTTTAGAGAGGACATCGTTCTCTTTGATGTAGTCATACTTTTGAAGTAATGTTAACTCATATTTCCCATTTCTTATCTTATCTACAATATATCGCACAAGTCTATCGTTAGTCATAAAACCTGATTGTGTTATATGTTTAAGTATGAGTGTTTTATTGACACCCTTATTTACAAGTCTATCAACTTGACTTTGCATAATGAGACCATCATGAAGAAGGTTTTTTGTTAGTATATCCATCTCAATTCCCTACCAATATATATGTCTGCGTACAGCTATTGTATCGTAAAATTCCTCAATTACCATTTTTTGTAATTTTCCATTTTGTTCAAGATAAAGTTTATACGAGATTTTTGGATTTTGGGCATCGCTAAAGATGTAAACTCTCCTTCTTTCATGTTTACCGAGCTTAGCATACAGATCAAAAACCTTAGATAATACATACTCAGTAGAAGGAAGTTCAAGTTTTGAGAGGTCATAATCATCTACTAAAGAGTGATATAAAAGTTTTTTTTGCATAAGTATAACAGAAAAATAAGCAGCATTTGAACGAGCCTCTTTAGAAAATTTTAAGAGGGCTATAGGTATAGCAAGTCTATCTATATAGTCAGATTTTAAACAAGAAAAAGCATATAGGGAGACAAACTCTTCATCTCTTGCATTAAGGTCTAAGACTCTATGTCCCATATTGCAAACTTTTTCGTATTTCTCATTTTGATAGAGGTTAAACATCTCTGTTTTTGTATCTGCTTGCAGTGATAAAAATATAAAGAGTAAGAGAAGTATTTTCATTTAAACTTTCCTGATTGGATATTATCTAATAAGATTTTTGCATTAGTAGATTTAGAATGTTTAATATAGCTTTTTAAAATATTGATAGCTTGCTCTTTTTTATGGAGTTTCACTAAAGACTTGACAAAGATTATCCAACTTTGTTCAATATTAGCATTAATCTGATTTGTGAGGAGTGCATAGTTATAAGATTGTTTATAGTCTCCAAGTTTATAATATTTTTTAGCGACAAAAAGACTTAATGCTGGATTATTATTTTTGTGAAATCTTTTGATAACATGTTCTATATCAGATTGTGTCTCTTGCCTTTGTATTAATATATTTTTTGGTCGAGTCTGTTGAACTACTTGTTTTTGCTTGAGTATTTGTTTTTTAATTTTCTTCTTAGGGATTTCTTTCTTTTGTACTTGTGCAAAGTTATCTGAGCTATAGGATTCGGTAGAAGTAGTTCTTAGGTTCTTGATAAAGTCAAGAGAGGGTGTTAGAACCATTTTTGTAGCTTCTTTTTTTATCTCTTTAAAAGTTATCTGAGGTTCTATCGGTACAACTTTAACCTCCTCTATAATCTTTGTTGCCACGACCTTTTGCTCTTTGTCATTGAGCAGGATTACTTCAGAACTTTTGTTTGTTAGTTGCTTCTTAAATACACTGAGTATCAAGGCTGTGGAGATAATCACCATAAGTGAAATTAAAACATATGGAATGAAAGATTTAAGTTTATATCTAAACCATCGTTTTTCTAAGTCAGAGATATTACGCATCTATGAGTCCTACTTTAATGGCTGCCATCTCTATGATCTTATTGCTCATTACATTGGTGTTGATTTTAGAGAGGTTATGCTCATAATACCATTCATATATTTCAAAAACTGTTCGTAAAAGTTTATTTGTATCTCTGTAGTTTCCATTTGTGAGTTTATATATAAGTTTAATTGATGTATTAGAAAACATATTTGCACTATCAAAGCAGTTTGCTTTCATAAGCTTTTTTTGTATATATATCTTGAGTTCAGCTGATAAAGCATTTTTTAGTTCTATTGATTCCCAAATTCTTGTTTGAAAATGCTCTTTTGCTATAAGATCTTCACTTTGTGTTTTATGTAAAGCTATAACAAACTTAATCTTTCTTGTATCAGATAAAAGTCTTATTTTTTCCATCTGTTTATCACCATAGAGTTGTGCCTCATCTAGCAAAATAAGAGGTATCTCTTTTTTTTCATTGAGTTGCATCAATTTTATTATTTGTGTAAAATTAAGTTCTCTGTCATCATCAATATCATACAAATCATGTGCAATAGATTTAAAAAACTCACTTTCATCCAAAATGGGTGTTTTATAGTAATGCATCTCTTGATTTTGGGAAAGATCTTGACAAAGCTTTGCAAGGAACATACTTTTACCTGTCCCTGGCTTCCCATAGAGGAGAATCATCTTTAAAGGTTTTTTCACAGAATCTTTTAGTGATTGGTAGATGGTTGATACACGGTCAAGCTGTACATAGTCTTTCGCATCTACAGTATCTAAAAATACATCTTTAGAATTTGTATATAGACTAGAATTCATTATATATTTTAGTCATCATCACTGATTTGCTTAGGAGCAACTTCTGTATTCTTAGGTTTTGCTAAGGCATCTTTTTTCTTAAGTGTAACAAGTTCGTTTGTAATACCCTCATAACCTAATTTAGCTAAAGAGATATTATTGTTTCCTTTTCTAATGATGTGAGGCTCTATCACTATAACAAGTTCTTGTACCTGCTTGACTGTGCTTTCATATCTAAAAAAATAACTAAGACCTGGAATATCTCCTAAAATAGGGAGTTTGCTTGAATTACGAATATTTTTAGTGTTAATAAGACCACCTAAAATAATTCTATTTCCGTCTTTGATGGTGACAACTGAAGAGAGTTGACGACGATTTAAATCTGGTGGCATTGTTCTATCATTTGAAGATGTTTGAGAGATGTCCTTTCTAGTTTCAGATAAAGAAGGATTAATTTTGAGAGTAATCATCTCATCATCAGATATCTCAGGAGTTATATCTAAGAGAACTCCAGCAAACACAGATCTGACTATATTGTTTTGTGTTACAGCTGATACTGATCCGACTGATGATTGTTGATTTGTTTGCGATTTAATTTTATAAAAGTATTGAGTTCCTACTGTGATCATTGCAGGTTGGTTGTTAAGAGTAAGAACTTTAGGATTTGAGATAGAGTTTACATCACCTTGTGTTTGCAAAAATTTGACAACCTCTTTGAGGGAACCACCACCTTTAATGGTTACATAGTTACTTGGGTTCAATATAGATCCAGAAGTACTTGTTTTCTTTCCAGATCCTCCACCAAACTCTAGGGTCATATTTTGAAGAGCATAAAGTTGTTGCCAGTCTACACCAGTTGTTTTCCCTTTGTTCATTGTTACAGAGAGAAGTTGGACATCTATAAGAACTTGAAGTTGTACTTTATCTTGTAATTGTTGAAGGTAGTTTTCTAGTCTTGTGAGTTGTTTTACAGTAGCTGTAACAGTGATAAGACCTGCATTTTTATTGATGATAGGAGCTTGTGCTTTATAGGCATCTTCTGGTCTATTGATAATTCTTTGTAGCTCTAGGTCTAGCTCCTTCCAGAAAATTACTTCATCACTGGATTTTATTAAGATTCCAGATCTAGCTTGTACCCCTGAGTTGTTTCGATTGTTTCGATTATTTCTTGAATTTCCTTGACCATTGCTTGAATTTCCCTGATTGTTGCTTGAGTTTCCCTGAACGCCATTGCTTCCCGATGAAGACGAACCTTGCCTTCGAGTATTTCCTCGATTAGAAGATGTAGAAGAACTTAGTGTTATTTGTGTACTCCCTTTGGCCTTTCTTTGAGAGAGAATATAGTCTATGGGAAATATTTTTGTTGAGAGATAAGAGATTTTCAGTAAATTGTTTTCTAATGTATATGAAAGATTATTTTCTACAAGTATAATATCTAGTACTTCATTAATAGTAAGGTTTTTAAGATGTGTTTTATTGAGTTTTGTATTGAGATGGGATTGGGCTATTGGGTCAGTGACAATAACGCTAAATTCACATTGATCACTGAGTTGATCTATGAAGTTAACAATCTTAGTATTTTTAGCTGAACTAATACTAAAGAGTTCGTAAGAACACTCAGCAATTAAACTTGAAGAGAGGAGTAAACTCATTCCTACTGTAAATAAATATCTCTTAAAATATTTCATTGTATAAACCACCTATTATTTGAATTTCAATTTATCTAAAGTTGACTGAGTTGTCAAAATAGTTATTTTATTGTTCTTACTTAGTCTAACTTTTGTTTTAGATATATACATAACTTTGTAACCTGCTATTTTATCACCATTTTTATACCATTTATCATTGATCAGCGCAGCAGAGTTGATAATAGCATTAAGTCGTAATTTGCGATTTTTTACTCGGAGTGAAGCGACAGCGATGGGTCTATTTTTTTGAACAGAGTGACTCGCCGTATTTCTACTACTAGGTAGATTTGGAGTTATTGGATTGGAGTTAGAGTCCTGCTTTTTAGGTCTATTCTTTTTCAAATAAACAAAAGGGTTTCGTAACTTTGCAATTTGCATATTAGAAACACCATCTCTATTTGGCTTGATTGCATTGACTTGTTCATCAACCCATCTAAGCTCATTTGCGATAAGAAGGCTAAAAGTGACACTCAATAATAATAAAACTGTTTTCATTAGTAAGTAATCCCCCATACCGAAATTTTAAGTTCTGTATTAAGTCTATCTTCTGCTTTTATAGTAAGATAATGGATATCTACAACTAGATCACTCTGTTCCAGCGCATTGATAAATTTAAGTGTATTTTTATATTTTCCTGAGAGTTTTAGATTTAAATCTAGGATATGACCAAAAGAGCCATTGCTAGAGTTAAGAGTGTTCCTAAATTCAGATATATTGATATGATATTTTTTTGCTTCTTGAGCAATGGAGTTAATATAAGTCCCCCAAGTGCGTTCATCATAGATAAGAGCTGAAATCTCTTCTATCTTGTTTTTTATATAATCATTTTTTATTTTATAACCTATCATTTTTTCTTGAGAAGATTTAATCTCATTGTCGAGCATAATAATTTTTAGAGGAGGGTTTGCTCCTAGATATGCTTTGTCAACAATTAATTTCGTCTTTATCTTACTAATTTGAGATTTTTGCTCTAAAAAATTATTTTCTGAAGAATCCCAAAAAAGAAAATAGGAAAGGGCAAAGATAACACTTACAAGCATTATATATGTAAGTTGAATATCTTTTTTTGATTTATGCTTAAAAGAGTTGTCTATTTTATGCAAATAGCTTTCTATTGTTATTTTCATAATATTTGCACCTTAAGTTGACTTAAATATTTTTTTTCATTTTTATCAAAGTAGATTTTTTCAAGTGAAATATTATATTTACCCTCGTGAATTTTTGTCATATATGCTATGAGTTTTGTTATGCGAATCTCTTGAGTCGCAACTAAATTAAGTATGAACAGATTTGATTTTTCTTTTTGATCAACCTCTAAAGATTCAAGTCCTACCCTATATCTATTTAAGTCTTTTGTTAAGGTCTGAAGTAGTTTTGCTTTCATAAGATAATTGACTTTTACATCGTGTATTTTAATCAAAGTATTTTTTTTGTCAACATAGTTTTTCTCTTCTTGAGCTAAGAGCTTAAGGGTTTTTTCCTTAACAGCAGTTCTATTTTTTATGGTAGCTTCTGTCGTTACTTTTTTGATGTGGAGTTGATTGTATTGTTTTGTTAAGAGCTCTTTTTGTAATGATTGGGCATAAGAAAGAGACCAATATGTTACAGGATATATAAAAGCCAATATTAAAGCAACCATAGTTGTAAGAATAAGTTTTCCACTTTGCCTGTTTATGAACTTTGGTGGTCTTTTGTAGTCTGTAAAGTTACATATATATTTTTGCTCATGTGGCAAGATAGAATGAAGATGCATAAGCGAATGAAGCTGGTCTATATATTCATCTGTCGATTTAAAACCATAATCAAATTCAAATAAACCACATTTGATGTTGAGTTCAAATTCAGCAATCTCATCTAGTTTACTTTGGGTATGAATCTGCGTACCAATATAAAGTTGATCAATTTTGTTTATCTCATACACTCGTTTAACATAGGTGAGGATATCATTAACATTAGCAAAAAGTTCTTTGTAAAGTTTGATAAAAAACTCTTTATACGGACTGTCAGAGTTTTTTAAATCCTCAGTAGTAAGAAAGTCTATAAACTCATCATATTCTATGCGTTCTCCATAAAGCTCACAAAATTCTTCATGCATTTGCACAAAAGAATATTCTAAAGTTTTTGAAAAGACAAATTCTTTTTCATTATAGACAGTGATAAAAGCACCTGTTTTTTGAAAATAAATAAATGCATGGGCACCACTTGCTGTGATAATTTCCCTACAATAAAGTGATTTGAATAAAAGAGGTGCAGGTATGATTGTATCAATATAGTTTATCTTATCAATAGCATTTTTGTATCTTGAAGTAAGAACCTCTGGATCAACTACAAAAACATTAAAATTTCTTTCTTCTTCATCAAGAGCATTATAGAGTTCTATATACTCTATCTTATATGAAACAGCTTGGTCAAGGGCGAGCTCATCATAAGCTTTATTGGTAATAGCATCGTGTAAGTCTTCATCAGGGATGTTTTTGCTTACATGTATATGGGCGTTGATAAACTCTTTGGTATTAATGTAAGATATAGAATACTGTTCTTTAGAATATTCAACTGAATCATCGTATGCTAAAAAGCTAGAAATCCCCTTGACATATGAGTTGCTGTAAGGGTTGATAGATACTACGCTAGAAAAAGCTATTTCTGTGTTCTCACCCATATATTTAATCCCTATTTAAAGTGTACCATTTGCATGGAACAAAATTTGTTGTTTTTATAAAACTCGATTCTAAAACTTTTTTTATCTTTATTGATAGAAAATCTTTTAACCATCGAACTATAAGCAATATTGATACCACTCTCATTTTTCTTGCCCTTAGCACTGAAGCCAATAACATTTACTCTTGTTGACTTTTCATCTGCAATTTTAAAATCGACATTTACAAATATATCTGAAGTGGTATTAAAAGTTTTTTTAATACCATCAACTTCAAAGTGATGTTTTTTCGGACAATTTTTTCCATATTCAAAATACTGAGGATAAAGAGATGTAACTACTTTATTGCCAATATATATAATATATTTGTCTTGCATCCTTCGGACACTTCCTAAGGGATGAGAAAACTTAAACACATTATGATTAGATTTTAACGGAAAATAGCTTAAAGTTTTTCTAATATTAGTTAATTTTATAATAATTGTGTTGTTTATCTCTAATTTACCATAATCTAGGATCACTTTTGAGATGTTTTTGATGTTAAGTTCAAAATTTCTTTTATAGTGTATCCCCATAATATTCATAAATTCCTCAATAGCCATGAGTTGATAAAATACTTTTTGAGAGAGCGATGTAAGATTTTTACTTGTTTCAATAGCAAAAGCGGGTTTGTTATTTGTAACAGCAAAATAAGTAAGAGAAAGTTGCATCGCTTCATCATCAAATTTTGTATTGGTATTTCTAACATTAAAAGAGTGGTGATGTTTTATTAATTTTTTATTCATCTTTTCTTTAACTTTTAAAGCTATATTGTTCAAATCTCCAAATTTTTGTTTTTTGTTGAGTTCACATTGGTCTATGACACAAGTCTGACCCCAAGCATTTGGGTTAAAGATGCGTCCTTGGTTTTTTGTTCGATAAAAACCATGTCCATCGTGAAGATTTAAAACTAAAGATACTTTTTTATTGAGTATGATCTTTTTGATCTCATTGACTGTTTGGGTATCTTTATCTACTTTTGTTTTTGGCGCAAATTTTCGATTCATATCACCATGAAGCCCACGACTGTTTCTTTGAACGCTATCCTTATTGAGATTAGGAACTACCCAGAGGTTTTTAGAAGTAATAGTATAGTGTGAAGCAAGGATAGATGCTGAGAAGTAACCACCCGGTTCATCCCCATGGATACCTCCAATAACTAAAAGAGTAGTATTTGAGTCTTTATTTTCATGTTTTATAAGATTGATATTAGCAAAAACTGAGGCGTAGATAAGGATAATAAAGATAAGAATTTTCATACCGTTAATTCTCTAAAAATATTTTCATATTATTTTCATTGTCTAATTTTATCATAAGTAGTTTTTTACCTTCATATTTAAAATATTTAGTTTTATAGTATTCATCAAAAGTTACTTGATAAATATTTTGAGTATTTGGATATCTGAAAATATTTATATTTTTAAATATGATAGTTTTTTTTTCATTTTTGGCAAACACAAACTCTTTTTGTATCTTAAATGCTTCAAGTTTTGTTCTATCTGTTTTTTGGAACTCTTTATCATAAAATGCTAGATAGGAAACGATCTCATTATATTTCCAAGTAAATCTCCACATATATAATTGTGCTAAGATTTTGCTAAGTTTCTTTTTTGGTACCTCTTGTTTTATGCCATTAGAATTGATAATAAGAACTGTCTTATCAATACTTATATTATTATCAAGGCAGATTAATGCCTCATTATCTATCGCAATACAGCCTTTTGTAAATTTTTCTCTCTTTTGATTTATAGGGAGTCCATGTACCCAGATGCCACTGCCCTTTTTTTTACGCATTTTGTCATAAAGGTTAGGGTAAGAAGTGACAAAAGCAAGGGGACCGTAAAAGGGATCAAGTTTATTGTCCTTATCAAGTCTTTGTTTAATGTTGTAGATACCAAGAGGAGTTTTTAAATCTCCTTCAACTTTTTTATCACCATTTGATTTTCCTGTAAAAGCATTATATTGTTGAACTTCCAAAAAAGTATTGTTGGAATCTTTTTGGTATAGGGCTAAGGTCGAAGTGTTTTTATCACAAGTTAGGATGGAGGTATAGGATTTGATATATCCAAATCTAGTGTCTATGTCTTGAAGTTGAGTATCCCAATAGTGCGTTTTTGCGAGTTCCAAATCAAGTTGTTTTTCTATGCCTTGAATCCCATTTTTACGATACTCACTCAAGATATCGCTAGCATAAAGTGAAAAACTTAGGACAACAAACAATATTAACTTCATGCCTTGTAACCTATCTCTTCTAAAAATACCTTATCTTTTGTCCAACCTTTTTTGACTGTAACTTGTAAATCTAAATAGGCTTTTTTTGTGCTTAGTCTTTCTATCTTTTCTCGTGCAGATTGACCGATGCGTTTGATGGATTCTCCACCTTTACCTATAATAATCCCTTTTTGAGATTCTTTTTCTATGATAATAGTAGCATGGATGACATCGAGTCCATCATCTTCATCTATCGAATCAATGATAACATCACTCTCATAAGGTATCTCATCACTTACATTTTCAAAAATACCTTCACGGATAAAACCTGCATATATATCACGGACTAGCTCACTTGTTAAATCCTCTGGATCATAAAGAAAAGGTGACTCTGGAAGATATTTTGATATCTGTTTTAAGAGGTCTTCGTGACCAACTTTTCTGGGAATTGCAACAGGAATAAGGGCTTCAAATCTATCTGCAAATTGGTTGTATGAAGCTATGCGTTTGAAGAGTTTATCTTGCTTGACTTGATCTATTTTGCTAAGAACTATGATATGCTTTACCCTATCATTGTTAAGTTTTAAAAATTTTTCATAGTGTTCAACACCATCGGTAATAGGGGCTAAATAAACGATGAGATCACAATCACCCATCGCTTTAAGTGCTTCATCTAACATATATTGATTTAAAACTTTTTCCCGTTCATGAAGCCCTGGAGTATCTACAAAGATTATCTGTGTATCTTCATACATTACTATTGCGTTAGAACGCTTTCTTGTAGCATTCGCTTTTTGCGATACCATAGCAATATTTTCACCAAGAAGTGAGTTCATTAGAGTGCTTTTTCCTGCATTAGGACGACCAATTAAAGATACAAAGCCCGCATGGGTTCTTTTTGAAGAATCTACCTTTGTCATCTGTTTCCTTTATAAAATATATCTAGATAGATCATCATCATCTACAACAGTATCAAGTTTTTCATGGACTAAGTCAGCGGTGATAATAAATTTTTTATCTTTATACTCATCTGCTATGAAACTTATATCCTCCAGTATACGCTCTAGTACAGTATGTAGCCGACGAGCTCCAATATCTTCTGTGATTTCATTGGCTCTGTGTGCCAATTTTGCAATAGCCCTCACTGCATCATCTTCAAAAATCAACTCCATGCCCTCGACACTCATGAGTGCTTGGTATTGTACTAAAAGAGAGTTTTTTGTTTGAGTGAGTATTTGATAAAGAGTCTCCTCTGTAAGGCTTTCTAGCTCTACTCGAAGTGGAAAACGACCCTGAAGTTCTGGGATTAAGTCACTTGGCTTACTTACATGAAATGCACCAGCAGCGATAAAGAGTATATGGTCTGTATTGATAACACCATATTTTGTAGTAATACTACTCCCTTCAACTATTGGAAGAAGATCTCGTTGCACTCCCTCTTTTGATGGGTCATTTCTTCCTGCAGATTTTTCACTGAGTGCTATTTTGTCGATCTCATCTAAAAAAATGATGCCACCATTTTCAGCACGCTTAAGAGCTTGGGTATGGATAGAGTTTGCATCTATGAGTTTAGATGCCCCTTCAGCTTGAAGCATTATCTTGGCATCTTTTACACTGAGCTCTTTTTTCTTTTCATCTTTGCTCATTTGGGCAAAAACTTTTGAAAATGATTCTTGCACTTTTAGCATTTCTGGTGGTAAGTTACTATCGGCAAATTCAACTTGGATGTTTGTGTCTATCTCTATCTCGATGATTTTATCGTCCATCTCACCAGATTCAACTTTTGTCTCCATCGCTTGAAGAAGCTTTTTGTAATCCTCTTTTTTTGATTCACTTGCACTCTCAAGAAGAGGTGGGAGCAGTTTTTCAACTATCCTGTTTAGGACATAGTTTTGTATTTTTTCTTGATTTTCTTCCTCTTTTTCAGCTCTGACGATACTGATAGAATTGACAACTAAGTCTCGTACCATAGACTCAACATCTCGACCAACAAAACCAACTTCTGTATATTTTGAAGCTTCTACTTTTATGAAAGGTACACTCATCATCTTTGCCAGTCGTCTGGAAATTTCAGTTTTACCAACACCAGTAGAGCCTATCATAAGAATATTTTTAGGAGTAATTTCTCGTTGCATCTCAGAATCTAGTTGCATTCTTCTGTATCTAGTTCTCAGTGCAAGTGCTATTGTCTTTTTGGCATCATTTTGACTTATGACATATTTGTCTAAGTATTCAACTATCTCTTTTGGGGTTAAGTTCATTTTTTTATGAGTCCTCTAAAGTTAATGTTTTGATATTGTGGTTTGTATAGATGCACAGGTCTGCTGCAATATGAAGGGACTCTTTAACTAGTTCTTCTTCATCTAAACTTGCATGCTTTTTGAGTGCACGAGCAGCAGAGATGGCGTAGTTTCCACCACTTCCAATAGATGCTATTTCACCATCTTCAGGCTCAACAACATCTCCATTTCCAGTGAGAATGAAGATATGTTCTTGGTTAAGCACTATCATCATAGCCTCCAATCTGCGAAGTACTTTGTCTTTTCGCCATGCTTTAGAAAATTCAATGACAGATTTCAACATATCACCTTTTTTATTTTCTAAAAAGTCTTCAAACATATCAAAAAGGTTAAAAGCATCCGCCGTGCTTCCAGCAAAACCTGCAAGAATTTTCCCTTTGTGAAGTGTACGAATCTTTGTGGCATTACTTTTTAAGACAGAGTCGCCAAAGGTAACTTGTCCATCTCCACCTATGACAGCTTTACTCTTGCCTTTGTAAGCAAGTATCGTTGTAGCATCAAACATTAAATTCCTTTATTCGCCTTGAACATCGACATGGATTGTTGCATGAAGCCCATGCCCAAGTTTAAAATCTAAGTCATGCTCACCAATAGTTTTAATAGCAGACTTTTCATTGATATGTTTCTTATCAATCTCAATTCCATGTTGCTCTTGAAGTGCATGTGCTATTTCATCTTTAGTGACTGAGCCAAAAAGGTGACCTTTAGTTCCTAGTTTTTTTGTGATGAGTATCTCTGCTTTGTCAAGTTTTTTAGCGATAACTTTTAATGCATCTACCTCTTTCTCAAGGTTCTGTGCCACTATGAGTTCATCTTTAGCATGCTGTTCTAGTATCTCGGGTGTTGCAGCTCTTGCAAATCCTTTTCCTATAAGAAAGTTTTTTCCATAACCATCTTTAACATCTTTAACCTCACCTTTTTTTCCAAGACTTTTTACATCTTTTATAAGTAATACTTTCATAATTTTCCTTAATGTTACTTCATTTAGTTTATTTGGCACAAAGCCCATCAAATTAGTTTGATTTTAACGACTAATCTCCCCACCGTACGAAACAATACCATGTGTTAAATTGCTTATCCTGTAACCCATATCTCTCATGATTCCTGCAACATGTGCACTTCTACTTCCAACATGACAGTAAACAATGTTAACCTCTTTTTTAGAGAGATTCGCCTCTTCAAGTGACTGGTAAAATGAAGAGGTTGGGGTTAGTTTATCTGCCCCTTTGATGTGACCCATCTGCCACTCCATATGCTCACGAACATCAACAAGTGTAAATTTTACCATACCAAGTTCACGAGCTTCAAGTAGGGCTACGAGTTCATCTCCGTCAAGTTCACCTTGATTTAGGAGTGATTCACACTCCTCTTGTGTTAAACCACGAGAGTGAGTATGTACAGCTTCTTCCAAGCCCATCTCCAATTTTTTAGCTTCTGCAAATTCTGGTGTACAATAGATGCCACAGTGACAAGTTCCATCTTCAGGTATCTCTTTTTCAATAGCAGGTTTACATGGGCATATCCTGTCATCAACACTTTGTGGTTTTCCGTCAACCTCTTCAACCATAAAACATGGGCAAAAAAGTTTATTGTACATCATCTTGTTTCTAGCAAGACCCATCTGTACACCCTCATTTACTTCCTCTTGGGGGTTGTACACCCATCCTCGTGTTTCACATACTTTATCAGTAAATTTGATAGTTTTTTCTAGCCTTGCTTGAAATTCTGGTGAATCTATATCTATTTTAATTATGCTCATCATTTTTCCTTTTATATCTATTTATTTTCTTCTAGCTTTACCAGCGATGATAAATCTAAGTGCATTGAGCTTGATAAAACCCTCTGCATCTTTTTGGTTATATACTTCATCCTCTTCAAAGGTCGAATACTCTTCATTGAAAAGTGAATCAGCAGAGGTGCGACCCACTACCATGATACTTCCTTTGTAGAGTTTGAGGCGTACTACTCCGTTTACAAACTCTTGACTTCTATCTATCGCGGCTTGAAGCATCTCTCTCTCAGGTGCAAACCAAAAACCATTATAGATGAGTTTTGCGTACTTTGGCATCATCTCATCTTTGAGGTGTGCCGCTTCACGGTCAAGCGTAATAGACTCTATAGCACGGTGTGCTTTGAGCATAATAGTCCCACCTGGAGTCTCATAGCATCCACGAGCTTTCATCCCAACAAATCTATTTTCAACGATGTCAACACGACCAATACCATGTTTTCCACCAAGCTCGTTTAAAGTTTTTAACATTATAGCAGGGGAGAGCTCTTCGCCGTTTAGTGTTACTGGATCACCATGAGCATAACCGATTTCAATGTACTCAGCCTTGTCAGGTGCATTCTCTGGAGAGTTAGACCAGAGCCACATAGATTCTTCTGGCTCTGCATTTGGATCTTCAAGGATGCCACCTTCATAAGAGATATGAAGTAAGTTCGCATCCATAGAATAAGGAGACTTTTTCCCTTTTTTTTCAATGGGAATACCATGTTTATCAGCATAGGCGAGTAGTTTTTCTCTTGAGTTTAGATCCCATTCACGCCAAGGGGCAATGATGGTCAGGGTAGCATCTTGACTAAGATAGCCCATCTCAAATCGTATTTGATCGTTTCCTTTTCCCGTAGCACCATGACTTACTCCATCAGCGCCAGTAATTTTTGCGATCTCAGCCTGTCTTTTTGCTATGAGTGGACGAGCTATTGAAGTGCCTAAGAGGTACTCTCCCTCATAGATTGCATTCGCTCTAAACATAGGATATACATAGTCTTTTACAAACTCTTCTCTTAAATCATCTATGAAAATATTTTCAGGTTTGATTCCAAACTCCAAGGCTTTAATGCGAGCTGGTTCTAACTCTTCACCTTGTCCTAAGTCTGCTGTGAAAGTTACCACTTCACATTTATACTCATCTTGGAGCCATTTTAAAATAATACTAGTATCAAGTCCACCTGAATAGGCAAGGACTACTTTTTTAACTTCTTTTTTCATCTATTTAAAACCTTATTATGCAAAATTAATTTCGCGATTATATAACAAAGTATATTAATATATGGTTAGTAGAAAGTGGGATTAAGAAAGATAGCACTCAAAAAGATAAAGGTTTACCCTTTTGAGTCAAACAATATTCCAGTTACTTCTTGCATTTTTGGTAAGAAATTAGCAGCTCTTTCAGCTGGAAATCTTCTTATTATTTGATCGGATGATAAATCTGTTACTGAAACATAAAATATATCATTGTTGTCAACACCAAAAGAGAGTGTTGTGCTGATTGGCTCTATCGCTTTATTGAGTTGCTGAACTAAGTTTTGAACATCTTCAGGTGATTTGATTTTGTTAGATTGAGTTGTAACCTCTTTTTGTATCTCTTTGATGAGGTTTTGTTGTTTTACCTGTTGCACCTCGTTTCCTGTAGAAGTTGATGCGACTCTCTGTCTTAGTGGTTGTTGTGTTACCTTAGCTATGTCTTCCATGACTTGCTCCTTTTTTTAAAGAATATTGCTATTACTCAATATATCGACAAAAGAAAAATAAACTTTAGTAAAATAATGTAAATTTTTAAATTCTTTATGCTAACCTTGCATTTCACAAAAAATAAAGGATCAAAGTTGATTAGTTTTGCGGTTATAGGTGGTTTATTTCTTAACATTGGTGCCTACCTTACTTTTCGTGGTAAGATTTATGAAGCTGTGGCTGTGTATTTAGTCGCAGATGTTTGTTGGATAGTGATGGCATGGGAGAGAGACGATATATTTGGTGTTGTCTCCATTATCATCGGAGTGGTATTTGGCTTCTTAGCTTTTGTCAAGATGAAAACTGGAAAAATGAATAAAAATTTAGATAACTAACCTTTAAATGGAAAAAGAATGAATTATAAAACAAAAGAGGGTATTTTAGATCTCTCAAAACTTACAAGATTGTATCCAGCAAGTATTGTGGAATTTAATGGAGAGACTGCAGAGATGAGTCTTGAGTGGACAGAGATGAACGAAGATAAAGTAAATGTACTGCGTTATGTCCTCATCTTTGATTTTACCCCTCAAGGGGAGGATACAAAGATTAAAAAAACTTTAACTTTTCAAACAAGAGATGAACTCATAGCAGAGCTGCAAAAGGTTTCAAAATTATTCTCATAAGTCAGGATTTAAAAAAGGTTTTAAACCTTGCTGTACCTGCTGCACTGAAAGGCTTGGTAGATATTCTCCAATCACTTATAGATATGTTGATGGTAGGCACTATAAGCTTTTTTGCCCTTGCTGCTGTAGGAATCAGTATGCAGTTTATGATGATTATTAATGTTCTGATGACAGTATATATAGTAGGTGGTAATGCTCTTATCTCAAGATTTATTGGTCAAGGGAGAAAAAGAAGAGCATCAGCATTGGTCTATGGTTTAGGTATATTTGCCTCTTTACTAGCTATTGTTGTCAGCTTTGTCGGTTATTATGGAAGTGAATATTTTTATATGCTTATGGGAACTGGGGATGAAGTCACAGCCTTGGGATCTGCATATTTTGAGATACTTTCGGTTGGTTTTATCGTTATATTTTTAGATAGCTTACTTTTTAATGCACTCTCAGCAGCGGGAGATACAAAAAGTTCACTCTATATTAAGCTTTTCTCCGCAGTACTCAATGCTGGTTTAAATTATCTTTTGATATTTGGACATTTTGGTTTCCCTCAAATGGGGATTGCTGGTGCAGCACTCGCTACTGTAATAGCGTATAGTTTTAATGTGGTTGTATATATATATATGTATAAAAGAGTAAGCTCTAAACTTAATATTCTTCCTATCATAAGAGTGGTTGACCTAAAAAGAGCATGGAGAGTTGGTTCTACAGCAGCACTTGATCGTGGCATCTCAAGTATGAGTTTTCTTATCTTTGTTTCTATTATTGCAGCTTATGGTGCAGCCCCACTCGCTGGATACCAAGTGGGACTTCGTATCGAAGGAATTGCCTTTATGTCTGGATTTGGTTTTGCTGTAGCTTCTATGGCATTAGTGGGTCAAAGTATAGGGGCAAAAGAGTTAGATAAAGCCTATGCTATGGGTATGATAAGTGCAAGAGTTGCTTATGTATTTATGGGGCTTGTTGGTTTGCTGATGGTTATGTATGCTACGGAGATAGTCAGTCTTTTTACAAATGATCTACAGACTATCTATGTAGCTTCAGTCTATCTTATCCTAGTTGGATTAGCACAGGTTCCTCTGGCTATCATGTTTGTGTTTTCTGGCTCACTTCGTGGTGCTGGGGCTACAAAAACTACACTCAAGATAAATGTCCTTTCTTTATGGATATTTCGTGTAATCCCATCCTATATAGCTTACAAGATGGGTTATGGTGTGATAGCTATCTTTGTCATCATGAATATAGAGACCCTCATAAAAGGTTTTATTTACTGGCATGTATATCAAAAAAGAGAGTGGCTGAAAACAAAAGTTTAGGCTATTTTGACTCCCCCCTCACTTAAGTATCATTATGACTGTTATGTGCAAATTTCACTTTATTCTTCCACCCGTTTCACTCCCAGCCTTCCACTTTTTACCTCGTTCCTAAGCTCTAGCTTTGGAATGCATACTTCATTAGTTATCTTAAGAGTCTGCATTCCCATCGGGGACGATACAAACGAGTTAAAAAGCTAAAGAAAGTGGTTTAGAAATATCATTTGTACATGGAAGCAATAGAGGAACAGGGTTTGAATGGAGACCTGTTTTAACACTTCAGTTTACAAGTGGTCAATTAGATGATAATGTTGATACTTCAACAGTACTTTTTTTAGGTGAATTTGAATTTGCATATAATTTCAATCAATACTTTTCTGCTTTTGTTGGATTTAATGGTGGTATTGGTTCAGAAACTTTTACAATTTCGTCTATTAATTACGATGAGAGTGTAAGAACTGCACAACTTGGTGCTTTCATTGGTATAAGCGGAGATTTTAATGATAATATTGGTTATTTTTTAAAAATAAGTGGACTTACAAGAAATCATGAAGCGACTAGCTATGATCAATATATAACTCAGTCTTTATCCGATACAACAATTGGTCTTAGTTATAAATTTTAATGGAGAAAGATATGAAATATATTAAAATAATATTTGTTATTGGATTATTACTAGGCTTCAGTGGATGTGCTCAAAAAGCATTAATGCAAAATATGACTGTTAAACATTTAGATAAGTAAACATTAGATTCAAATTATCAAAATGCTATCTCTATTCAGTCCACAAGTGGTGGAACTGAAACAAATCCAATGATGGCTTCACAAATTGATAATGATGAGTTTAAAAAGGCAGTTGTTGCTAGTT
>JALUXP010000070.1 GCA_027013295.1 Sulfurimonas sp. | reverse complement strand
ATGGACATCCCTTGGGATTTGTGGATAGTGATGGCATAGGCGAGTTTGATGGGGTATTGGTAGATGCTAAAGAGTTCGTCCTCTACCATCTCCTTTTTTTTGTTCACCGTTTTTTCTCGCCACATTGTTTTACTTTGAGCAACTCGTTCAAGCTTGATGATCACTCCATCACTCTTTTGTACATACACATAGGTGGCATCAACATTGACCACTTTGCCCCTCTCACCGTTAAAGTAGTTCCATGAATTTCTCGTAAAAAGAACTGGCACACCAATCTTAAGTTCTAACTCTTTTTCTATACGAGCATCATTCATAAAACGCTCTATCTCTGAGTCTTTAAAGTCTTTTTTATGTTTGATAACTTGCGCCTCTTTGACAAACAATTCACCCTCAACAAATGCGAGCTGCGCTTTGTTGTGCATCTGTGCTGAGATATTTTTCCCAAAAAGGTAGGTAAACTCACTGAGATCCTCTGGCAAAGGTTTGATAAACTCGTTAAGATGGTTATGCACTGCTTCATCCACAAAGCCCTCTCGTACACTCCCAAGTAGTTCGATAAAACGGATATCATCTGTCCTGTATATGTGTGTAAGTTCAACTTTTGTAAAAGCAAATCGCTCCCATGCCTCAGACTCAAATGCAAAATGCACTTCACTAGATCCTCTCACAACAGGGGGAAGCTGTAAAAAGTCTCCCACCACTAAAAGTACACCTTGAAACTCAGCTTGAGTTAGACGAAGTTCTATCATCTCAAAAAGAGTATCACTCACCATAGATATCTCATCTATAACAAGTAAATCTATACTTGCTATAAGTTTTTTAATCTTCTTTTTTATCTCAAACTTACCGTTTCTCTCTAGGTCATCCACATCACTTGCGATACCCAAATCCAAAAAACTATGCAAAGTCTGTCCATCTATGAGTGTCGCAGCCATACCCGTTGAAGCAAGTTTGGCAACTTTTTTTGCGTCCTGTGTGTAAAGCTCTATAAGCTCTCTTGTCAAGGTGGTTTTACCAACCCCCGCACCACCCGTTAAAAAGATATTTTGTTTGTTTTTTAAGCTCTTAAGTACACTGTTTAATATGTTCATAATTTTATTATACTAAAATTACCACTATAAATGGCAAAAAACAGGGCTTAAAATGAATAGAATACTTGTAATAGAAGACAACAAAACACTCGCAGATGCACTGGTAAAAAAACTCTCTCAAAAACTTGGTTGTGAAGTTGATGTTGCTTATAAACTCTCCGAAGCAAAACTCTTTTTAAAGATGTACAAACACTTCATTGTAGTTACTGACATTAACTTACCTGATGCTCCCAATGGAGAGGTAGTTGACTTTCTGCTTGAAAAAGATGCAAGAGTCATAGTTCTCACCGCAAACACAGATAAAGATTCTCGTAAAGCTATGCTAAAAAAAGATATTGTTGATTATGTGATAAAAAATGAACAAAGTGCAACAGGTCTTATCATCTCAAGCATAAGAAGATTACTCCAAAACCAAGATCATAAGGTCTTAGTAGTTGATGACTCGATGGTGTTTCGTAAACAGATGCAGATGATGCTTGAAAATCTTTTCATCAATGTCTATACAGTCGCCCATGGGGAAGAAGCATTAGGAATGCTTCAAACACATCCTGACATCTCTCTTGTACTCACTGACTACAATATGCCTGTTATGGATGGGATGGAACTCACACTCGAGATACGCAAAACAAAGAGTAAATCGGAACTTAGCATCATCGCTATCTCAGCCAATGAAGACACAGAGATCAACGCTCTCTTTTTGAAAAATGGTGCAAATGACTACATCAAAAAACCTTTTTCTCATGAGGAGTTCTCTTGTCGCGTAAACAATGCTCTTGAAGCTATAGAAAATATCAATACCATTAAAAATACACAAAGAGATTTTCTCACAGGTCTTTACAACCGAAAATATTTTCATGCCAATGTTAGCAACTTTTTAGAAGATTGCATGAGTGATGGCAATCGTTTTAGTATCTCTATGATTGGGATAAACTCCAAAGAAGATGCTGATATAGTGCATCTCTCAGAGATCTTAAAGGATACCTCAAGTAGAAAAGATTTAGTCGTTCGGTTTGATGCAGAGGAATTTTGCATAGTGATAAAGGACACTTCAAGAGAGGCAACACAAAAAGTTATACAAGATATTCAGGGCGAAGTTCTGAGCGATAAAAGCTCCTATAGTATCAACATTGGTTCAACGCTTTATGAGGATAGCTCTCAAGAGATAGATGAGATACTAGAGAGTGCAGACATGATGCTCTACAAAGCACAACAAATGGGAGAAAATCAAATTATATTTGAATAATCTCTCCAAATGGGATCTCTTGCACCTTTGGCGAAATCCACTTTACTTCATAAAAAGGATGCTCTTGAGGGAAAATTCCCTCCAAATCTGTAAAGTACAAGAGCATCTTCGTGTTGTGTAACTCTTTGTTGATAAACTCAAAGACAGGTCTAAAGTCAGTAGCACCTCCACCAACTAACTCTACATCTAAATATTCACCACTCAAAAACTCTTTATAAACTCGAATTTTATCATCGCAGATGAGTAGATCTATCTTGTACTTTGGGATGCTAAGCATCAAGCTATTTATCTCACTCAAAAAAGCATCTAAGAGTTTTTCATCTACCGAGCCTGAACTATCTACTGCAATCACAAGTTCAAAAGTTTCACTCGTTGATGAGGGAAGGTAGATCCCCTGTGATAAAAACTTTTTATTTGGTGGCATCTGAGCGTAGTCATCTTTTGCAAATCTATTGAGTGCATCTCTGAGTTGTTCTCGCCAATCTAGCTTTGAAAATGGTTCAATCTTGAAGAATCTTTCGATGCTTTTAGGTAGCTCACCTTTTTTTTCATAAGTATCTAAAACTGATGCAGCAAACTCTTTGAAAAGTTGTTCATCTAGGGTTTGTTCTTGGATTTGTTCATGCGTATTTGAGTGAGTCTGAGTGTCATCATCTTGATTCTTTGGCATCTCATTTTCATCTCGAATAATGTCAGCTTGTAACTCAGCATATATCTCTTCAACATACATATTTGTAAATCGCTCGGAGTAATGGGCTTGATAAGGTCTTTGCATCCCAGATTGAACTAACATATCGTTTATAGCATAGTCACATGAGAGTTGCCAAAGCCAGTTACTTCTGTTCCCTTGACGGTTGTCATAAGCCATAGATGCATGCATAGCACCATTTGCAAATGTAAATTCCAACTCTTCTAAGCTAGACTCATGTATGAAATCATCATTATACTCAAACTTTGTGCCATCACTTGAAAATGCTTGTATATCATCATTTTTCATTAGTTTTAGTTTGGATGCTAAAGTACCTAAAAATGGTTTATTTACTAGGAGTTTAGCCTTAGCCTTAGATATCTTTTGTTCGTAGTTCATCTAGCTTATTCCAAAAGATAAGAAAACTTTTTGACCCACTCACTAAAGGCGGATGAATGCTCCATGGTCATACCACTCATCTGCAAATCTTTAACTACAAGGACTGCAAACTCTGCTTTTAAACCAAGTGAATAGGTAAGCACATTGTCTAGTCTAGTTTCATCCTTAAGGGTAGCACTAACAAGAGCAGAACTTAGAGCATAAAGGACATCTACCTCATCAGCATACTCCCCCTTAGATGTTTCAATGATTGCTTTGAGATCTGGAAGCTTGTGCATCACTTTAAAAAAGCTCAAAAAGCTCACAGCAACCTCTTGACCAACTGCCCCACTGATAGACTCTAAAAGTACAGTTTTATCCAAATCTGCTTTGAGCATTGCATCTACAAAAGACCAGCTTCTAGGAGTTGCAAAGGCTTTGTTATTTTTTTGTGCATCAAAGGTGAAAAGATGCTCTGGCTTATAAGAGATGTAAGCGATGATAGACTCACAAAGCTTTGTCTCATACGCCCAAAGTTTCCAATCCTCTACACTTACATCCATCTCAAGATGCACAAAGCGATTTGCTAAAGGTGAGGGCATCTTATAAGTCACCCCTCTGTCACTCTCTCTATTTCCAGCGGCGATGATGCTCCAGCCATCGGGGAGTTTATACTCACCAACTTGTCTGTCTAGGATGAGCTGATATGCCGATGCCTGCACACTAGGTGCTGCAGAGTTAAGCTCATCTAAAAAAAGGATGCCTTCCCCTTCGCGTGGTAAAAATGCTGGGGGTGCCCAAAGTGCAGAGTGTGCTTCATCATCATAAAATGGTATCCCTTTAAGGTCAGTTGGATCCATGAGTGCGAGTCTAAGGTCTATAAACCCTATCCCCCGTTTTGTTGCTACTTGCTTTACAATGGAGCTTTTTCCAACCCCTGGTGCACCCCAGATAAAAGCTGGGATATTTTTCTCACTCATCGCTAAAATTGTCTTACCTAAATCAACTGCACGCATCTAAAGCCATCCTATATTTTGTTGTTTAATATCGTTTCCGAAACTTGCATTTGTTTTTACCGCATGTTGATACCGAGAATCAAGCTGAAGTTGCTGGAGTATCTCTATGGGTGTGTTTTCATTATTTGCAAGTTGTTCTAAGTAGATACCTTGGGCATATGCATCTTGGAGTATATCTGAGGGCATCTGTTTATTTTCATACAAAGCTTTTTTTATAGTTTCATTTTTATTTTTTAACAGTACTTCTAAAACCTCTTTGGAGATATTGTCATTGAGAGAGAGGGCATAAAAAATCTCTTGGCTTTGAGTCTGGAGGAGTTTTTTTTGCATTGGTAGCGTTAAACTTTCATTTAAACACAGTGCATCTTGATGCTCTCTTAAAAACTCAAAATACTCCTCACTCAGTAAGATATTTTTTGCTATATTTGTTATGAGTTTTTCATCATTTTGAAACGCTTTGATAAGTTCAAAAGGAAGGTGCTTATTGAGTGACAAAGCTATCTTTACCTCATAATCATCATCTCTTTGGAGTTTT
Source organism: Sulfurimonas sp. (assembly GCA_027013295.1). Lineage (GTDB taxonomy): Bacteria > Campylobacterota > Campylobacteria > Campylobacterales > Sulfurimonadaceae > Sulfurimonas. The sequence goes on along the minus strand of JALUXP010000070.1, from coordinate 7,445 downwards.
TTTAGTAGCTCTGCACTACTAAACTCATTCATAGCTATGTGCATCTTCATTTTTTGGTTGCTTTGGAGTGGTTCTAAAGCGAACATTTGCTCTAAAAGTTCAGAAGATTTTGTTTGTTTGATAAGATGGATAAAACCAGTAGTTGCGTACTGTACATTGTGATTTTGTTCTATATTTTCATAAAAACGCGAGATAAAAGCAGCACTCACATCACGGTTACTATCATTTTCAAAAAAATCTTCACCACCCCAATCATACATTTTGAGAAGTTTAAAAAAGAGTGTATCACTGATGGTGCTATTTTGGATAAAACTTTTAAGTCTCTCTTTATTACCGCTGAGCTTTAAACTCATCAAAAGGGTATCTTCATCAAGATGCTTTGCAAGTTCACTCTCGAAAGACTCTATTGAGATAAATTCATATTTGTTAAGGCTATAAAGTTTTTCACTTTCATTGACCTCATAAGGTGTCATCATACGACCATCTATGATGAAGCTCACCTCGTCGTTGAGTTGATCTGTGATGCCAAGATGATGGACTTTAAGTTGTGAGACAAACTCCTCTTTTGAAAAAGCTCGTGGTTTTCCAAAAAGAAGTATCGTTTTGTTTTGTAATTCTTCTAAGTTCATAAAAGGATTATAACTAAATTATATTTTCTCTTTAGTCATTCCATCTAAATATTCAAAGAGTTCACGAGAAGCTTGTTCGGCATCTTTAAAAAATATCATAATCTCATCAATATCTTTGCTATCTAATTTATTCATTGCCTTTGCAATACTTTCATGAACTTTTTTATGTGGTTCTAATAATGCTATAAAATCATTACTCGATCCAAAATCTTTTTTTCCTTCTGTGCTATACCACTTGCCCAATTGACATGCTGTGTAGTCTGTAGTTTCAAATTCAAGCTTTCCCTTAAGCATGGAAGAGTACGCATTATTTTTATAAACCATATGGTCAAGTTTTGCCATATTTGCAAAGAGTCCATGCCCAATATTTTCATTGTCTTTTGTAATTATCTTACTATTTTCAATGAGCTGTGCAAGAGTCTCAACAAAAGCTTCAAGTCTATTTCGAGATTCTATTGAATATTCTTCGATTTTCTCACTGTTTTCACTCATACTCATAGAGTTTTGTTTCAAAACGCTAATGTTCGCTTCAACTTCACTTGTCGCTTTTTGTGTTCGCTCAGCTAATTTTCTCACTTCATCGGCAACAACAGCAAAGCCACGCCCATGTTCACCTGCACGCGCAGCCTCTATGGCAGCATTGAGTGCGAGTAGATTAGTTTGATCTGAGATATCTTTGATGAGTGAGATTACACTGAAAATCTCCTCTACATTTGTATTGAGCTCATCAGCTGAATTTCTTGACTCACCAACCATCTCAGTTATGTTGTTGATAGAATCTTTGATATTTTCTGTAGAGTTTGTCACATCTTGGATAACTGTAGATGTTTTAGCATTGAGTTCATTTACTTGATTGACACTATCTACATTTTCACTTATGCTTTTGCGTAGATTACCAGCATTTTCCACTGCACCGTGAATCATCTCTGAAGATAGGCTAAGAGTAAGTTTGTTATTTTCAGTAACTGTTTGAGCCTCTTTAGCAGCTTTAGCAGCTTTTTTTGCTTCTTCTTGTGCATCAATAGCAATTTGTTCTACTTTATCCAAGAAAGTATTAAAACTTTTACTTGCACGACCTAATTCATCATTGCTTTTTACAGGCATTCTTTTACTTAGATCTGCATCACCAAGTGCGAGTTCACTTGCCACCTTATCAAGATTGGCAATTGGGTTTGTTACTGATTTTTTGATAATTATTAGTAAGAAAAACAACATAAGTATGTCGATAAATGACATAATATATACTTGTCTCAAAAGAGAGTTCTCAGACTGCAATATTACACTATTGACATTTTGTATTTTATCACCTGTCAAAGCATAACCAACAACTCTGCCAGAAAAGTCTTTAATAGGGGTTGAGACTACAAAATATTTATCTGTGATTTGAAATCCATCTGTTTTGTCAATCTTTACATGCTTTAAATCTTCAAAAAAATCAGGGTTGATGACATTCTCTTTAACTGCTAAAGTATAGTCTTGGAGTTTTGGAGCATTTTTAAGTTTTGTAGCAACAGAGAGAAACTTATTTTTCAACAATATGATTAGATCATGATCCTCTTTCTTCAGAGTTTTCACTGTTGAGTTAAAGCCTTGCATAAACTCGATAGAACCAAGGTATTTTCCTTCATATACAATAGGAGCTACACCTCTCAAAACCAACCCAGCACGCCCAATTTCAATGGCAACTAGAGGTTTTTTTGTACTTTTTACTTTTACTATGGTATGTCTAAAACCACTAAGGTCATCACCATATTTCTTTGGTTTCCATACTCGTAAAAAACTATGAACATCTGCATCATGCACATGTATCTTAATATTTTTATAAGTCGTATTTTCTCGAAAACTCTCACTAAGAGTTACAAGACCATTCAGTGCTGTCTTTCTATTGTTCTTAAGTAATGCTTGAATAACACTATTATTTCTTGCAAGATTAATTGCATTTGTAATACCTGCATTCCTTTTTTCTTGCAATGACTTGGAAAAATCAAGAGTGAGTGTTTTTTGTTCTTTACTATAGACACCACTTTTTATATTTTTGATTGCATAGAAATAATTCACTAAAATTATCAAAAATCCTATCAATATTGATAGGATTAATGGTATATATATTTTCTTACTTATTGACATAGATTTGAGATCCATCTTCTCTTCCTTTATTATCTGAACTTATAATATTACTAATATTGGATTATAGTTAATTCATGAACCCTTTGTCAAGTAAATCATATATTTAATTGAATTTTGTTATAATCATCTCATACTAAAATTAGGGATTTCAATGAAACACTATGCACCTTGGGAGAAAGCCTTTGAGCGAATATCTACCCCTTTTGAAAATTTTATCCATGCACAAACAACATCAGGACTTGTGCTTATATTTGTAACCATCCTAGCTTTACTTTTTGCAAATACACCACTTGTAGAATTTTATACACATCTCATCCATACAAACATCACCTTTAATGTAGGCGATTGGAAGATCTCACACAGCATCCAGCACTGGATTAACGATGGATTGATGGCGATCTTTTTTTTCATGGTTGGTTTAGAGATAAAACGGGAGGTTCTCATCGGTGAGCTTTCAACACTCAAAGTAGCTACCCTTCCCATCCTCAGTGCTATTGGAGGGATGGTATTGCCAGCACTCATCTATCTGAGCATTAATGAAGGGACACCTAGTGCAAACGGTTGGGGTATCCCCATGGCTACAGATATTGCCTTTGCTATCTCTGCTCTTGTTTTACTAGGTAACCGTGTCTCACCTGCTCTTGTTACCTTTTTGGTTGCCCTTGCTATTGTGGATGATCTTGGTGCGGTCTTGGTCATAGCACTTTTTTATACCAATGAGATCAATATCCTTGCTCTGTTTTTAAGTGGTCTCTCTTTTATCACGATGATCGCACTCAACCGTTTTGGCATTAGAGCTATCCTTCCATACTTTATCGTAGGTCTTAGCCTATGGTTTTTCATGCTCGAATCAGGTATCCATGCTACCATAGCTGGTGTTTTAGCGGCCATGACCATCCCCTCTAAAGCAAAGTTAGCACCACTTACATTTACACATTCAATAAAAAATCTTCTTGATGAGTACGACAACTACCCCATAGCTACCGACAACACTATCCACGATAAACAAAAAGCGATCCTTAGAAACATACAAGACAAGATAGATGCAGTTGGAAGTCCTGCAACAAAACTTGAGAGAGAGTTGCATCTACCTGTGAGCCTTTTAGTCATCCCCATCTTTGCTCTGTGTAATGCTGGCATCACAATAGATCTTTCATCATTGGACTCTACACTCAACTCACCCACTGCCTTAGGTGTTATCTTTGGTTTGGTTTTTGGAAAGGTACTCGGTATTGCTGGAGTTGCTTGGTTGGCTATCAAACTTAAGATTGCCACCCTACCTACCAATAGTACGATGAAACAGATTTTTGGTGTTGCTTTTTTAGGTGGCATCGGTTTTACAATGTCTATCTTTGTTGCTGATTTGGCTTTTGTAGGCAATGAAACACTTATCTATCAAGCAAAAATAAGCATCTTGCTTGCCTCTCTCACATCGGGGCTTATTGGTTATTTTTGGCTCAAACTGACCCCCTCGGCTGCATAAAGAAGTGGACTATCCAGATCAACATACTTTACAATGTCGCCAAATCTCTCTACTAGGTAGCAAGCATAAGCGATAGAGAGAGGACCCTCTAACATAGACCCAAACATCACAAAGACCTCTTTTTCCCTGCAATACTCTAGTATTTCTATGGCTTTTGTTACCCCTCCACATTTCATCAATTTTATGTTGATGATATCTGCTGAAGCACTCTGCACTACATCTTTAACATCTTCTAAAGTAAAACAGCTCTCATCCGCTACTATGGGTATGTTTGAATACTCCTTTAACTCTTTAAGTCCCGCAAGTGCATTTGCTGGGAGAGGTTGTTCTACTAAATCTATATTTGACCCCTCAAAGAGATCTAAAAAAGATTTAGAATCCTCTAAGGACCAGGCTTGATTTGCATCGACTAAAATCGTAGCAGTGAGGAATTGTTCTTGAATCGCTCGTGTGACATCTATAGCATGGCTTATGTCTGAACCAAATTTTAGTTTTAAAATCTTCTGCCCGTTGGCAATGGCATCTTTTGCATCAAAGAGCATCTTCTCTTTTTGATTGAGAGAGATAGTGATCGCTGTTTGTTTACATCTTCGCTCACTCGCTCGCTTGATCACATCAAACATCTGTGCATCTATAAAAGCATAAAAAGCCATATCTAGGGCAGCTTTTGCTGAAGAGCCTATAGGAAGTTCATGAAGAATCGCTAAGGATTCACTCGGAGACTTTCCATAAAAAAACTCACTATGATTAGCTATAGCCTTACTGATGCTCTCTAAATCTTCCCCTGTAATCGCTTTTGTAGCAGGAGCCTCACCGTAACTCACCCTTGCATCATCACACACAACACTCACTCGCACAAACTCTACATTTTCAACCCGTCTTAGTGCTGTTACAAAGGGTGTTTTGAGTGGTATTTTTTTTATCTCAAGTTCTATCTTTTGTATCTTCATCCATGCATCCAAACTAAAATATTTCCAACTAAAAGTCCACCAAATGTACCTATGATGTACCCCATAATAGCCATCATCACACCTATGCTCACAAGAGATTTATTGTAAGTGGCCGCGAGGATTGGCGCAGAGGCTATCCCCCCTATGTTACTAAGTGATGCTACACTTATGCTAAAGAGGTCAAGTTTAAAAATCTTTGCACCCCCTATCATAAGCGTAGCATGTAAGAGTAAGATGACAAACCCTGCCAACACATAAAAACCCACTCCAGAAAAACTCTCAAAAACAGCCTTTGAACCTATGAGTGCGATAAGCATAAAGAGCATGGAGTTTGCAACTTCACTTGAACCACCTAGCTCTTTTAGTCTTGAAAAAGATCCTAAAACTCCAAAAAGAGTCGCCATAATCACCATAGTTGTTGTTGTGTTGATAAACGCTATCTTTGTAGCTATCACCTGAGAGAAAAGTGAGACCAACAAAGAGAGTAAGATGAGCGACCAATAGCGTTTTGTCCCCAAAGTACAGGCACAGCCTATCTCATTAGCTACCGCATCGACACTCTTTGCACCAACGAATCTGTTAAAGATATTTGCAAAAGGTACTAAAAACAAAAGCAAGGCAACCCAAAGGGTATAGTTAAAACTATCTACTATCAGGGCATAACCAAAGGCTGTATCACTCACTCCAAGAGCAGAACCTACTGCTACCATATTTGCTGTTCCACCCATCCATGAACCACACAAAGCTCCAAAAGCAGAAGAGCTCTGCGTATCAAAATCAAAAGCAAAAGCAACCAAAATAAAGCTCACACCCAAACTAAGCACCGCCAAAACATAGGAGATGATAAGCTTCCTCCCTAACTTAAAAAACAAACGCAAATCAACTTGTAAGAGCATCAGAAATATCATTGCAGGAAGCAGATTTGTTTTGGTGAGTTTGTAGATAGCATTAATCTCTTTGTTGTACTCAAAAGTACCCAGAGATGCTAAGAGCATCACAAAGGCATAGACCATCACTATACTCGGTACAAACTTAAAAAGCCCGAGTTTTAACCTACTCTCCAACACATAAAAAAATGTCGCTACAAAAGCAAGTGTAAAAAGATATAAAAGTGGATTGGTTATCATCTATTTTTTTTGACTACAAGGGGCTCGTTTTAAGCCTTGAGTTTGTTGATAAAGTAGATTTAAGAACCTTTTACTTGGGTCATCTTTGCGTGTCCTGTAACCATCATCAAGCTCTAACCACAGAGGAGTTCCCTCGAAACATCTATACTCATAATGCCCAACGAGATACTCCAAACTTGGAAACTTTTTTTGCAGATACTTTACTAAAAAGATGTTGGCTTGAAGCTGTGCGTTCGTGAGATTATCCTCTGAATTTTCTCCCCCAACATTTTCTATCCCTATGGAGCTATAGTTAAGCCCTATCACATGTCTTGCCATAAAATCTAAGGGCATAAGCTGATGAATCGTCCCATCTCTCTCTACCATAAAGTGACTACTCACATTGACACTTGGCTTTAAACTACTAATATCTTTACGCCTCGATGGTAAAGCCTCATCCTCAAATCTACTTAAAGCATCTGCATAATCATCTATCGCTGTATGATGCACTAAGATTATTTTAGGAATGATTTTAATATTCTGCACATTTTTGCCATAATGAATGTGAATATACTCTTTTGTTAGGTCTATGCGTTTTTGTGAAAAGGGTATAGGTGTTTGGATAATCTCTTGTGCGAAAACAAAAAGTGGCACGAGTAAAAATAATATTTTCAAGGTTTTCTCTTTATTTTTTCATAAGTGTAACATAGTTTAAGTACAAAATGCTAAAATATACCCATCAAAACAGAAGGTAAAACCTGTGGCAAAACAATACATCATACTAGATACGGAAACAACAGGAGTGAGTGAAGAGGATAGAGTGATACAACTTGGTTATATGGTTTTAGGTGCTAAAGAGATTGAGGTTCATAACGAGTTTTTCAGTTGTGAAATCCCTATCAAATTTGGAGCTATGGAGGTTCATGGTATCACAGAGGAGATGATAGCGGACAAACCCCTTATCACGACAAGTGCATCATATAAACGGCTTCAAGAGCTCAATACTCCAGAGAACTATATGATCATCCACAATGCACCTTTTGACTTAGGTATGCTTGAAAAAGAGGGCTTTCACACAAACATGAAAGTGATAGATACCCTCAGAGTTGCCAAACATATCTACAAAGATGAAGAAGCACATCGCCTCCAA
>JALUXP010000069.1 GCA_027013295.1 Sulfurimonas sp. | reverse complement strand
ACCTGTATATATGATGGAAAAACGCTCAGTAGGTCCTAGCTTGGGTGCCGACTCCATAAAAGCATCGTTAATCGCTCTTGTTGGTGGATTTGTATTGGTTATACTCTTTATGATGGTGTATTACCGTATGGCTGGAGTGATCGCAAATATTGCTCTTATTGCAAACTTGCTTCTTTTGCTTGCTGTGATGAGTTTGTTTGGTGCTACACTGACCTTGCCTGGTATGGCAGGTATCGTCCTGACAGTAGGTATGGCAGTTGATGCAAATGTTATCATCTCTGAACGCATAAGGGAGCTTATCTACCAAGGTAAGTCTATGCATAAAGCTATAGAAGAGGGTTATGACAATGCTATGCGTGCTATTTTAGATGCTAACATAACTACCCTCATAGCTTCGGTGGTTTTATATGCGTATGGAACAGGTGCTATCAAAGGTTTTGCAATTACTATGAGTATAGGTATCTTAGCTTCTATGTTGACAGCTATCCTAGGTACACATGGGATTTATGAGATGTTAGAATCAAAAATACAAAAATCAAAAAACAATAAATTTTGGTTTGGGATTAAGGGGTAAGTAGATGGAATTTTTTAGATATACAAAAACCTTTAATTTTATGGGCAGGTCAAAACTTGCTATGATTTTTTCCATAGTCTTAGTGCTTAGTTCATTAAGTTTGTTGATGATAAAAGGGCTTAACTACGGTGTTGATTTTGCTGGTGGAACAGTTGTCCAAGTACAGTACAACAAAACTGCACCAATAGATGCAATGCGTGAAAAACTAAAGTCAAATAAGCTTTTTAAAGGCGCATCCATCACAGAATTTGGTTCACCAGATGAAGTGGTGATTCGCATGAAAACTACGACAGGAAGTGTAACTGTAGATATCGGTGACTTGACTCGTGAGACTCTTAGGGGTACTGGGGAGTATAAAGTTCGTCGTGTTGACATTGTAGGACCTACCGTGGGTGCAGAGCTAAAAGAAAAAGGCTTGATGTCTTTACTCTTGGCAATCTTGGGGATTTTAGTCTATGTTGCTTTTAGATTTGAGTGGCGTTTTGCTGTCGCTTCGATCATAGCTTTAGTGCATGATATCTCCATAGCTTTAGGTGCTATCACTCTTGTTGGACTTGATGTAAATCTTGATGTGCTTGCAGCGTTACTTACAATCCTTGGATATTCACTGAATGATACTATCATTGTTTTTGACCGTATTCGTGAGGGAATCACTACAAGCAAAAGAACAGATTTGACAGAGATTATTAATGAGTCCGTAACAAGAACACTAGCAAGAACAACGCTGACTTCACTCACAACTTTCTTTGTTGTGTTTACTCTGTTTATGTTTGGTGGTGAGATTATCCACGCCTTTGCATTTACCCTTTTAGTGGGTGTAGTTGTTGGTACATATTCATCTATCTTTGTTGCATCACCAATCCTACTTTGGTTTGGTTTTGATGTAAAAGGTTATCACAGTAAACTAGCTGCAAAAGCTAAAAGAGAAGCAGAAAAACAAAGAATGCGTGACCAGTACGAATCAGGTGTGATGTAAATCATACCTGATAGTTGTTTCATTCGTATCAAACTCTTGTGATATTCCTAAGGTGGAATATATAAAATTTAGGTTACTTCAATAGTTTATTAAACATATCTTGTGTAAAATTAAAACTTGTACTAAAGAGTGGAATGCCTTTATCAACTAAATTTTTTAAGGCTATACTTTTAGAATTAATAGAATCTTTATATCTCTATGGGTAAAGTCTTGTGAATATGCATCAAGTGTGTTTGAGAAAGACCAATATCTTTCGCCTCAAGTGAAATAACCAATAATAAGATAGTTACTATCTTTAAAAGATTTTGTACCATTATTAACATATTTAGTTATAAATAATTTGATATTATAGTTTTTTTTTGATGATTTGTCAATATTTATAGTTAAAATATATTTGAAAAGAAAGCTTCAGTCACCCCTTAACATTTTTTTAGTATAATAATCAAAATTTTAGTAAATAAAACTGAGGATTATGAAGCATGGATTGGGGTAAAGTAGTATATGTATTTTTTTCATTGATGAGTTTAACATCAATAGCAGGTTTTTTGTATGAAAACACAGCAGTGTCTCTTTTTGTTGCAGCAAGTTTAAATCTAGTTTCAACTATTTTAAAAATAGGGGTGAGGAATTTATTGTCTGCAGAGCTTTTAGCATCCTCTTTAGTAGCAGATTTACACCTTATTCCAGCGTTTGTATTTTTAGTTATTATTGGAGATGATAGTTGGGCAATAGCACTAGCTATTGGTGCACTCATAGCAAATATTTTTTCTATGGGACTTGTTTATATTGAAAGTTCAAAAACACACGAAGAGTATTGATGGAGAATTTTTTGGAGTACAATGCAGCAAAGATAGAAAAAAATTGGCAAGATTATTGGGATGAAAACAAAAGTTTTGAGCCGAGTGAAGATTTTACTAAAGAAAAAAGATATATATTAAGTATGTTTCCCTTCCCAAGTGGAAGGTTACACATGGGGCATGTTCGTAACTACACTCTCAGTGATGCTTTTGCGCGTTACCACAGACAACAAGGTCTCAATGTTTTGCATCCTATTGGTTTTGATAGTTTTGGTATGCCTGCTGAAAATGCCGCTATCAAAAATGGAGCTGATCCAAAAAAATGGACTTATGAAAATATAGACTATATGAAGGGTGAGTTTAAAACTCTTGGATTTAGTTTTTCAAAAGAGAGAGAACTTGCTACGAGTGATGAACTTTACACGAAGTTCGAGCAGGGTTTCATCATAGATATGTATGAAAAAGGTTTACTTTACCGTAAAAAAGGGTTGCTCAATTGGTGCCCTCACGATAAAACAGTTTTAGCAAATGAGCAGGTAGTTGATGGATGTTGTTGGCGATGTGACACACCTATTGAGAAAAAAGATATGAATCAATACTACTTCAAAATCACTCAGTATGGGGATGAGCTTTTAGCTGATTTAGAGAAGCTAAAAGGGGGCTGGCCACACCAAGTGCTCACTATGCAGGACAACTGGATAGGCAAGTCAAATGGTTTAGAGTTTGACCTTTTTTTCGATGCCGATTCAAAAGCAAAATTAAACGCTCAGTTTGAGAGTTTTGATGTGTTTACTACGCGTCCTGATACTATCTATGGAGTAAGTTATACTGCCTTAGCCCCTGAACACGATATTGTGAGCTACATGATAGAGCAAAATCTTTTAGATGCAGAGGTTGTAGCGGAGATTAAAAAGATGAAGGCAACTTCATCTATCGATAGACAAAAAGAAAAGTCAGGGGTATCACTTGGCATCAATGTAATCCACCCACTTACACAAAAAATGATCCCTGTTTGGGTAGCAAACTTTGTCCTTATGGACTATGGTAGTGGAGCTGTGATGGCAGTCCCTGCACATGATGATCGTGATTATGATTTTGCTAAAAAGTATGATTTGGCTATCCATGGAGTTATCAAACCAAAAGATGGAGAACTAGACTTAGAGAACTCTGCTTTTACAGACAAGGGCATCTTATTTAACTCTGGTGAATTTGATGGGCTTGACTCTAAAAAATCACAGTACAATATTATCAAATATTTTGAAGAAAATAAGATTGGGAGAAAGACTACAAACTATAAACTAAAAGATTGGGGTGTCTCCCGTCAGCGGTACTGGGGTGCGCCTATCCCTTTTGTTCATTGTGAAGATTGTGGTTTAGTGATGGAGAAAAAAGAGAACCTTCCTATCGCCCTTCCAGCAGATGTCGAGATAACGGGAGAGGGAAATCCACTGGAGAATCATCCAACATGGAAATACTGCTCATGTCCGAAGTGCGGCAGGGATGCTGTTCGTGAAACAGATACAATGGATACTTTTGTAGAATCCTCTTGGTACTTTTTACGCTTTTGTGCATCTCCAAAAAACTGGGAAAAGGAAGCTTTTTCTAAAGAGCAGGTAGCCTACTGGATGCAACACGGGGTTGACCACTACATTGGTGGGATAGAACATGCCATACTTCACCTTCTTTATGCAAGATTTTTTACAAAGGTTTTTCGAGACTTAGGTTATTTAGATTTTGATGAGCCTTTTGATAAACTTCTCACTCAAGGGATGGTACTTAAAGATGGGGCTAAGATGTCAAAGTCTAAAGGCAATACAGTAGATCCTGATGCACTCATCCAAAAGTATGGTGCAGATACTGCACGACTTTTTATCCTCTTTGCCGCACCACCAACACAGGAGCTAGAGTGGAATGACAGTGGGGTAGAGGGTTCATACAAGTTTATCAAAAGATTTTTTGATAGAAGCTCAAATGTTATAGCTTGTGAGAGTATCCCCATTATCAAGCATGAAACTCTAAGTAAAGAGGAAAAATTTGCTCGTAAAAAAGTCTATGAAGCACAAGTTCGTGCCAATGAAGTCTATAATGAGCGTTACACTTTTAACACTATGATAGCAGGTGTGATGGAAGCGATGAATGCACTCAATGCCCAATCAAATAGTGATGTTTGGAGTGAGGGTTACTGGATACTAAGCTCCATCATGGAACCTGTTATCCCTCATACTTGTTGGGAGATCTCATCAAACTATTTTCATCTTAAAAATTTAGATAAACAAGTGATTTTAGAGGAAGTTTTTATAGAAGATAGCATCATTCTTGGTGTCTCAGTCAATGGTAAAAACCGTGGTGAGATAGAAGTGGCTACGGATGCAACGAAAGAAAGTATCATAGCCTTAGCAAAAGAGAAAGTAGCAAAATATTTAGAGGCTAAAGAGATAGTTAAAGAGATAGTAGTTCCTAAAAAGTTAGTAAATATAGTAGTGAAGGGTTAAGATGCAGGTTATTCACATGCGGAATGTAATTTTATTGTTGTTAATATCATTAGTGTTTACTTCGTGTGGCTATAGACCTAGTTCAAATTTTGCTCGTATGGCATTAGGAGAAAAAATCTCTACAAGTGTCATCATCTCAAATCAAAATCCAGGAAATACGGTAATCATTAAAGATGCAATGGATAGTGCTATTGTAAAAACTCTTCATGCTTCATTGGTCCCACGAAGTGAGTCTGATTCTCATTTGGTTTTTTCTATCGCAACACCCAATTATTACCCTGTGCAATATAATGCAAATGGATATATAATAGCTTATAGAATGAAAGTTAGATTAACCATAACACGCTATCATGATGGAGAAGAGAAGCGATATACAGCTCAAGGGATAAGTGATTTTTCTATAGCTCCTAATGCTGTAGTAACGGTTCAAGCTCGTTTTGATGCTATTGAGCTTGCTGCGGCAAAAGCTATTAATTCATTTATAGCACAAATATCATCTGAGGGTGCAAGAAAGGTAGTTAAGAATGACAATTCAAACGATTATAAAAAAAGCCATTAAGAGGTTGGAATTAGAGGGGAAGCTTTTAACTCCAGATTATTATTCTGAAGCATTTTGTAAAGAGGCAAATACAGTAGGTATGGATATAGAAGACTGTTCACATATAAAAAAGTACACAGCCTCTTTAAATCCTGAATTTCAAAAAGAATTGAAACAATATCGTATCAAAACGATGAATGAATTTATCCGTTTTTTAGTCTCAAAACTCAACCGTACAAATCAGTCGATGTGCTCAGCATCTTTAGAAGCACAACTCAACTTTTCCAAAAGAATTTTACAGGTCATAGGGGTGCTACACAATAAAGAAGCATCAGAGATAGCAAAAAAAAGTATAGCTATGTTGAGTGATAATCCAAGTGTAGCTCAGGTAGATAACTTTAGACAACACTGGGTGAATTTCATCACCTCTTATGATGACTCTTTTTTAATGTCAATAGGTCTTCAAGATAAAGATGATTTGAAAAAGTCTATTTTGGCATTAGACAAAACTGCTTTTTCTAGTGGAGAACTTACTAATGAAGATCAAGCATATCTTAGTAAACTTGCTTCGCTCTTAGTTTCATCTTTTGTTCCCTCTATCGCTTCAAGTATCAACGATAAGATAGCTTCACTTTCGCAAAAAATAAGAAAAAATCCTAAATTATTGAGTAGTGCATCAATAGAAGATGAGATAAAGCAGACTATTATGTTGCGTATTGCACTTGATAAAGAGAGTGTCAAAGAGATGGTAGAATCTCTTGATGGAGTGCTTGATAAACTCTCTCTTAGGTTGATAGAGATGATAGAGCGTTCCGATAGTTCAACTGTAGAGATACAAAATATAAAAAAAGAGTTAGAATCTCACAATGAAGAAAGTGAAGATACAAAGATAAACTTTAAAGTCGCACATAAAAAACTTTATACTTTAGCTTTAGCCTTAGAAGAAAATACGAAATCTTTAAGTAAAGACTTGCAAGATCATAGTGGTGAAGTAAAAGTGCTTAGTAAAAAGATAAAAAAATTAGAAGCGGAACTAGAAAAAGCAAAACAGGAATCTAAAGAGGATTTTTTAACGAAACTTTACAACAAAAGAGCTCTTGATGAGTTTATGAATGTAAAAGAAGCAGAATTTGAGCGATATGGTAGAAATTTTTCAATCATAATGTTGGATATAGATTTTTTTAAAAAGGTTAATGATACCTTTGGTCACGATGCTGGGGATGCTGTACTGGGTGCTTTGGCTTCCATACTGAAAAAAGAGGCAAGAAGTGTAGATATTGTCGGGCGTTTTGGTGGGGAAGAATTTATGGCTATCTTAAGTGAGACAGATACAAAAGGCGGTGCTATTTTCGCTGAAAAGGTACGAAAACATGTTCAAAAAGCTCGTTTTATGTATAAGGGCAAACGCATAGAAGTGACGGTTAGTTCAGGGGTAAGTGAGAGAAAAACTCAGACCTCTTTAGATGCTGTTGTCAAATCTGCAGATAATAGGCTATATAAAGCAAAAGAAAGTGGTAGAAATAGGGTTGTATATAAGTAGTGTTAGAAATTTTTTTAGATGCTAAGCCACTCTATTATGATGAGATAGATTATGCTAGATTTCCACGAATCTACAACCGTATAAAATCTCATTTTCAACTTCCAAAGATTATTCACTTAGTAGGAACAAATGGGAAGGGTACTACTGGTCGCTTTTTGGCTATGGCACTGCATCATCTCTCCTATAAAGTTGGACACTTTACCTCTCCTCACATCTCAAAATTTAATGAAAGAATATGGCTAGATGGGCAAGACTCAAGTGATCTACTTTTAGAAGCTACACATCAAAGGCTTTTAGAGATTTTGAGCATAGAAGATAGTGAAGCTTTGAGCTATTTTGAATACACGACATTACTGGCTATGTTAGTGTTTGAAGATTGTGAATTTGTAGTGCTTGAAGCTGGGCTTGGCGGTGAGTTTGATGCAACAGCAGTGTTTGATAAAATACTGACTTTAGTGACACCTATCGACATAGACCATGAGGCATTTTTAGGTAACACTATAGAAGCGATCGCAAAAACAAAACTCAAAGCGATTGAGCATACTGCTATTATTGCAGAACAAAAAAACTTAGAAGTTTATGATGTTGCAGAGAGTTTAGCTCAAGAGGGTGGTCTTCTTATCTATAAGGTAGATGAGATATTAAAAAAAGAAGATAAAAAATTACTTTTAGAGATTTCAAAAGAGTTAGATTTACCATTTTATTTGGAGCAAAATTTAGCTTTAAGTATCGCGGCACTTTGTTGGCTTGAGATAGCCTATACCAAAGAGAGCTTTAAAGACTCGAAGCTCTTTGGTAGATTAACACGATTTCGTGAGAACATTCTTATTGATGTAGGGCATAATGCTTTAGCTGCACGCTCTATAGTGACCCAGTTAAGAACAGACAAATATATTTTAATTTACAATACATATAAAGATAAAGACTTTAGGGAGATTCTTCGCATCCTTAAACCCATTATAAAACATGTAGAGATTATTGATATAGATGGACAGAGAGTTGCATCATTAGACTCACTTCATAAAGTTTTAATTGACTTAGAGGTAGAATATACTAAATACAATAAAATTAACAAAAGTAACAACTATTTGATTTTTGGTTCATTTAGTGTTGCCCAAAGCTTTTTAAGAGAGTATAATGAATAATCACTTTACTATTACAATAAATGATGATAACGGTGTAAGACAGTTTAATCTGCATCAGATAGTAAAAAAGGTTATCTGGTATGTTTTCGGGTTTATAGGATTTGTAGCTCTTGTAGCTGTTGGGACTATTCTTTATCTAAATTATGCAGTGGATCAGATAGAGTTAAAGAGACTCGATACTAAAAAAGCATATTCAAAACTTAAAGAAAAAAATGACAATCTCAATCAGAGCATCAATGAAACACAAGTTGCTTTGTTCCTGAGAAAAAAAGAGCTCAGGGAGGTCTCCAACTCCCTTTCAGAGATCGAAGTACTCATTGGTTTGACACCTTCTGCAAACGATGTTAGTTTAAAAGATAGAGTCAATGAGACAAAATTAACTTCAGAACATATGGCTACACTTTTGCAGTTTATCCCGAGTGGCTCTCCTGTAAAATACAAGGGTATTACAAGTAAATATGGTTATAGAATACACCCTACATTAAATAGAAAAGAGTTTCATAGAGGGCTCGATATGAGAGCCAAGCTCAATACTCCTGTTTATGCTACTGCAGATGGGATTGTTGAGTATGCAGGGTATCATAAAAAAAGTGGTTTTGGTCGTTTGGTTATCATAGAACATAATTATGGTTTTAAATCATATTACGGTCATTTAAACAAAATAGTTGTAAAATATGGTATGTTTGTAAAAAAAGGCACACTCATCGCTTATACTGGTAATTCAGGATTAAGCAGTGGACCTCATTTGCATTACGAACTGAGGTTTTTACATAGAACAATCAATCCATTTTATTTTGTAAAATGGAATGTCAAAAATTACAAAGATATATTTTCAAAGGAGAAAAAAATACCATGGCAATCTTTAATAACAGCAACACAGCACATCAAAGTGCCCAACCCGACACAAACACCACCATCATCACCGCTGGTTCTTCAATCAAAGGGGAGATGAACCTAACATGTAATCTCTATGTAGATGGTGATTTCGAGGGGATAATTCACTCGAAAAAAGAGGTAAACATTGGTAAAAATGGTCATGTTAATGGTGATATCCACACGAAAAGACTTGTAGTCCAAGGTTTTGTTGAGGGGATGCTTCATGCAGATAGAGTTGAGATAAAAGCAGCTGGTCGCGTCAATGGTACTATAGAAGCTGCAGAACTTATCATAGAAGCTAAAGGAATATTTGAGGGTAACTCTGTTGTTAAAGGTGTCGCTCCAAAACCACAGCCACTTGCTGCACATATAGATAAAACAAGTGCATCTAAAGATACACAGGACTCTAAAAAATCGTAAATGTCACAAACTTCATTATTTAGATACTTTAAAGAATCTTCCAAAGAGAGATTAGATGTTTTACTCTGTGAGGATTCTAACGAAGCACACTCCCTAAAATCTGTCGCTAGTTTTTTCAAAAAAGAGGTATTGGTATTTCCAGATTTTCGTCCTAGTTTTGGAGATGATTTGCGGGTTTTTAAAGAGGAATATCATGAGTTGCTTTCTCAACTGAGATTTTATTATACAGCAAAGAAAAAGCCTCTTATCATCTCACCACTCAAGTCTCTACTTTTTCATCTCCCTAAGCAAGAGTATTTAAGCTCTTATCTCTTAGAATTTGGTAGCACTATAAATCTAAAAAGTTTCAAAGAGATGATGCTCTTTTGGGGGTATAGTTTTGTTGATATTGTGCAAATGAAAGGGGAGGTCTCTTTTCGTGGAGATATTATTGACATCTATGTACCCTCTGATGCCCTACCTATGCGAATATCTCTTTTTGATGATGAGATAGAGCAGATAAAACGCTTTGAGTTAGAGTCCCAAAGAACGCAAAAAGAGGAGTTGGACTCTGTTGTAATCAATGCAGCCTATTACTCTTTAGACGAACAAACTTATAATGACTTGAATAAAAACATTGAACAGAGTCCCTTTGACTCACTTGTCAAGGATGTTGCTTCCCTTGGACTTTGGCATCTAGGAGATATGGCTGAGAATTTTTTAGAAAACAAAAAAGTTAAATTTTCAAAAAATCTTGATGCTTTACTTGTTGATGCTTATGGTCTCAATGAGCCACAAATTTCACGAGATTTTTTTAACCTTGCTATTTTAGAGGGCTCAGATACCTACAGAGAGCTGGTAGTCGCTGACCTACCTTCGCTTCTTCGCGTACATAAAGACAAAAAAATCACTATTATCGCTGCAAATGAAGCTTCCATGAAGCAGATAGGCATCTACGAACTCAAAGATATAACTCAAGTATTTGCTCCTTATATCCTCAATATCTTAACACCAACAGAGTTGATTGTCTCTCTCAATAAAGCGGATAAGCAAAGAAGAAGACGCAAATCTGCCATACTTTTAGATGACTTGAAAAAAGGGGATTATGTTGTTCATGAGGACTATGGTGTTGGTATCTTTGAATCTATTGAGCAAACAGAGATTTTAGGAGGGGTGAAAGACTTCATAGTGATTAAGTACATTGGTGATGATAAGGTTTTACTTCCAGTTGAAAATCTAGACTATATAGACAGATATATCGCTGGTGGAGGTTCTACCCCTGTGCTAGATAGACTTGGTAAAGGGAGTTTTGGTAAACTCAAAGAGAAGGTAAAAAAACGCCTTATGGAGATAGCAGGACAGATTGTAAATACTGCTGCTGCTCGTGCCCTCATAAAATCACCAAAGATAAGCATAGCAAAAAAAGAGCTCCAAGAGTTTGCTAAACTCTCTGGATTTGACTATACTGAGGATCAAAGTCGAAGTGTCGAAGAGATTATAAGTCAGATGAGTAGCGGTCATATTATGGATAGACTGCTTAGTGGTGATGTTGGTTTTGGTAAAACAGAGGTCGCGATGAATACCATCTATGCAGCATTTAAGTCTGGCTATCAATCGGCTTTTATTGTACCCACTACACTTCTCTCCGCCCAGCATTTTCGTTCTTTAGATGAGAGATTTAGCCAACTTGGTCTCAGATATGCAAAACTAGATAGATTTGTAAGCACTAAAGATAGAAACAGTATTATCAAAGGTCTTGCATCAGGAGAGATTGATTGTGTCGTTGGGACACATACACTATTTGGACTAGATTTTAAGAATCTTGGTGTTGTTATCATAGATGAGGAACATAAATTTGGAGTGAAGCAAAAAGAGAAGATAAAAGAGTTATATCATACTGTGCATCTTCTCAGCATGAGTGCTACCCCTATCCCTCGTTCTCTTAACCAAGCGATGAGTTCTATAAAAACTATGAGCCAGTTACTTACTCCTCCAAGCGAGCGACAGGGGGTGAGAACCTTTGTAAAAGAGTACAATGAAAAACTCATCAAAGAGGTTATCATGCGTGAGATTCGTCGTGGTGGACAGCTCTTTTATATCCATAATTCTATCGACCATATGCCCATCAAACTCGGTGAGATAAAAGCGATTCTTCCAGAGCTTAGGGTGGTGATGCTCCACTCCAAAATCTCAGCAGTAGAGACAGAGAAAAAGCTTTTAGCATTTGAAGCTGGAGAGTATGATATGATGATAGCAACTTCCATCATAGAATCAGGTATCCATATGCCAAAAGTAAATACTATATTGGTTGATGGTGCAGATAGATTTGGTATAGCCGACTTGCATCAGCTTCGTGGTAGAGTAGGGCGTGGAAGTTATGAGGGCTTTGCGTATTTTATCGTAGAGTCAAAGGAAAACTTAACAGATGAAGCTAAGAAAAGATTGTTAGCCCTTGAGTCTAACTCTTTTTTAGGAAGTGGTTCAGTCCTTGCCTATCATGATTTGGAGATTCGTGGTGGTGGAAATCTCGTTGGAGATGCACAAAGTGGGCACATCAAAAATATAGGCTATTCGCTCTACCTTAGAATGTTAGAAGATGCTATCAAACAGCTCTCAAATACAGTAGAAACTAAACGCGTTAAAGTAGATATTAAACTCACTATTAGTGCTTACATAAGTGATGAGAGTGTGAGTGAAGATAGGCTTCGCTTAGATATATATAGACGGTTGAGTTCCTGTGAAACACCAGTAGAGGTCTATGAGATACAAGAAGAGCTTATTGATAGGTTTGGGGAGTTAGATGAGCAAACAAATAATTTTTTTGAATTGATGGTTATCAAACTACTTTCACTAGACAAGAGCATCAAGACAGTTTCAAATTATGGACAAAACATCACTTTTATCTATCAAAATAACTCGAAAGAGAGTATTAAGTCTGAGAGTAAGGATGATGATGACATCATTAAAGCAGTGTTGTTTTACTTGAGAAATAATAAACCTAAAATGCTTTAGGTGTCTATCTCAAAATTTCAATTCTTGTGGTAAGTTCGGCTTAATATTATAAAGAGTATAATTTGTCTAAATAGGTTAAGGAATTATTATATGCAAGAGAGTAGGATAAAGTTTTTTCACTCTATACGGTTTAAAATACTTTTTTGGTTCATTC
>JALUXP010000068.1 GCA_027013295.1 Sulfurimonas sp. | reverse complement strand
GTGCATATTTGAGCTTTCATAAAACTCTTCATCTATATGATCTACACTTGAGAGATAGACAAGGGAGCACTCTTCGCACTCTAATATTTTCAACCCTTTCGCATCACGAACCTCACCCTCTCTATATTTAAACCTATCACTTGAACAAAGTTTACATTTCATCTTAAACACCTCTCTAAATCAGCTTTGAGCATTATTTTACATATCTCTTCTAATGAAGTTTTTGCTTGCCAACCTAATCTCTCTTGAATCTTTTTAGGATTGCCAATCAAGAGTTCCTTCTCTAAAGGTCTATAAAAAATAGGGTTCACTTCTAGCACAACCTTTCGAGTTTTTAGATCAATCGCAAATTCATTCTCATCACTACCACGAAATTCTAGCTCTATATCAACAGCTTTAAAAGCCATTATGACAAAATCCCTTACAGTTTGCACTCTGTTTGTTGCTAAGATATATGTCTGGGGGACTTCCTCTTGCATCATCAAGTACATTGCCTGAGCATACTCCTGTGCATAGCCCCAGTCACGCTTGGCATCTAAGTTGCCAAGTTTTAAAACATCTAATTGCCCTAGTTTAATTTTAGCGACACTGCTAGTTATCTTTCTCGTTACAAACGCTTCACCCCTTAGTGGTGATTCATGATTGTAAAGGATCCCGATGCAAGCAAAGATGCCATAAGTTTCTCTATAGTTGATGCTCATCATGTGGGCAAAAGCTTTTGAGACACCATAAGGGTTTCTAGGGTAAAACTTTGTCTCTTCTGTTTGTGGATATATGTGAGTTTTCCCAAAGATCTCAGAGGAGGAAGCTTGAAACAGTTTTATATTTGTATCAACATATCGGATAGCTTCGAGTATATGCAACACACCCAAACCAGTAGCACCAACAGTCTCAATAGGCGCTTCAAAAGATTTTGGAACATGACTCTGTGCAGCTAAGTTATATACCTCATCAGGTTTGAGTGACTTGAACATATCCATCGTAGCATCCAAATCAAGCAAATCATACTCTAGCAATTCCAAATGGGGATGATCCTCCACTCCTAACTCTTGGAGCCGCCAAAAGCTAAGATCGTTTTCTTTTTTGTATGTCCCATACACCTTATAATTTTTACTAAGCAATAGCTTTGCCAAATAAGCGGCATCTTGACCTGTGATACCGGTAACTATTGCTTTTTTCATAGACACTTATCCTGATTATAATTTCGTAGCATATCTCTCTTCTAATATCTTCATACACTCATAAGTTCCAGCACCCTCATGGAGATGCCCACTCCAAATCTCTGGTACCCATGAGAAGCTATATTCGCCCATTATGTCAAACAATGCATCAAAATCCATACACCCCTCGCCAATTTGTACACCCTCACCATTTGTTCCATAAGCATCGGATATATGTACATGAGAGACTATAGGCATAATCTCTTTTGTGTACTCGTTTATATCTCTATCAAACAGGTTACAATACAGTTGAGCATGGCACACATCATAGGTCATCTTCAGGTCAAAATGCTGACAAAACCTTAACATATCATGTGAGGACATAAAAGCATGTTGAAACCACTCACCACCTAAGTACCATGGTCTTGGAGGTAGATTTTCAGGGATGATGTCTATGGCATCTTTATCGTAATCTAGTTTTGCAAAATTCTCAATCGCTCTATCTATGAGTATATCTGTATCTTTTACATCCTTATCATCTAAAAACATCCCGCCTAAGTGCATCACAACCTTTGGTTTATGGTGTGGAAAATACTTGTGTAACTCCAGCGTTTTATCTATGGTTTTTTGTAAGATGCCTAGTGACTCTTTGACATACTCTTCATCTGTAGAACAAATATCTATTAATTTTCTATCATAAACTTCAGGAGCATGGATGATAAGTCCAGCTTGAGAGGTCTCTTCTGGTGTAAACTCCATATCAAAATCACTCTGAGAACAATGGAACTCTACCACTTTAGAGTTGATCACTTTGTACGCATCATAATCATGAAAACGGCATTTAGCTCCCCACTCTTGAGTAAACTCAAACTTTTTCCAATCTTTTATCTTGCATACCTCTTTAAAATCAGTCTCATCAATATAATGATCTTTCTTGATTGGATTTTTTATGATTTTTCCAAAATATTTATATATTTGGTGAGGAAATATCCCCTTGCCCGGAGACTTATAAACAATATCAGATTTGATAAGGACATGTCCAACTGGCAGATCCCTCACCGCCACAGCTGATTTTGCAAAAGCCTCTTTGTTTAACATTTCAGCTTGATTGACTTTTTTTTCACTCGTTAAAGCGGATTCTAAATCACGAATATTGCTTACCATCTCCCCAAACTCACTTGGTGTCATAGATGCTTTATGGTCTGGACCTTTGAGCGTTTTATCAAAAGTGATATGTTTTTCTATGATCTTATACCCCATAGCTACACAAGCTACAGGGATAAATGTACCCCTCTCATGTCCAGAATACCCCACTACATCATTTTGTGAAAGCTCTTGGAGTCTTTGAAAATACTTGAGATTGAGATTTTCATAAGGAGCAGGATAGGTTGACTGTGCAAGCAAAAAAGCATACTTCATCTTTTGAGAGTTATAAAAAAGTGCACACTCTTTAATATCCCCGTCTTGCCACATCCCAGTAGAGATGAGAAGGGGGACTCCATAGTTTGCACACTCTTGCACAAGTGAGATATTTGTCATATCTGCTGAGGAGATTTTAAAGGCACTCACCCCAAGTTCACCTACAAATTTTGCAGAGTTTTCATCAAAGGGGGTGATAATAAGATCAATTTTTTTAAGGTCACAATACTCTCTAATCTTTTTGTACTCACTATCACTTAACTCGACCTCTTTTAAAAGGGGTATGAGATACTCAAAACTCCACTCTTGTGTATTGGCATCATCTAAAATTGTTTTAGAATAAATTGCTTCTAAATCTCTTTTTTGAAATTTAACAGCATCTACCTTTGCGTCCACTGCAGCATCTATAAGTTTAATAGCTTCATCAAAACTTCCGTTATGATTGATACCAATCTCAGCAATGATATATGTTTGATTTGATCTATTGCTAAAAATAGCATCTAGCTTGCCACTGTTGTAAAAACTCATCTATTAGACCCTATTGTAGTTATCTCATAAAATCAAAAAATATTTATTCATTTATATACTCTATCTAAAGCATAAATTATGCCACCTTGTAGTAATATCTACTCTATAAAAATAGAGGAACTGATAATGCAGAGTGTTGAAGAAAAAGCTATAGATACCTACAATAAAAATATGCAATATTTTAAACAAAAGCATGAAAAACTTTACAATAAACTGAGTGCACTCAATATTGTTCTTAATGATGGTACCTACCCTCAAAAATATGAACTTGAGTACAAAGATGACTATTTTGATGTTCTTGAGATAGCCTCTGGCAATTTTTTGTACACTCAAAACTCCAAGACCTACGGTGACAAGCTCTATAAAGAGATCAATATGAGAAAAGATCAACAAGTTTGTGAAACTTTTTATAATTTTGATTTCACCCCTGATGCACTCAAAAAAGCAAACAAATCAGATGCTTTGCACAACCATGCCACAACAGCACCCATCATAGCCTACTATAACAAATATGTAAGTGCAAAAACAAATTTCATACAGATCTACAAGTTTATCTTTTTTGGTTTAGGACTAGCTACACATGTAGAAAAAACCATAAAAAGGATAAAACCAGAGAGTGTGCTCCTTGTCGAAGATGATCTAGAACTCTTTCGACTCTCTTTGTTTACTTGCAACTATGCCGATACACTTAAAAATACCCATGCTCTTTTTGCCATAGCCCAAAATGATGAGGATCTCTCCATCGCATTTAGAGTTCTTTATGAACGCAATATGTTTTCAAACCATTATTTGAAATTTTCTCTTTTTTCTAGTAGTTATGAAAGCAAAGTAAAACTTTTGCAAGAATATATCGTTGCCCGTCCTGAAAAATGTTATTCACATGAGAGAATACTTCATAAAAACCAAAGAGTATTGCAAAGGATAGGTGAAAATTTTAGATTTTTAAATCTTCAACAAAAAGAACTTCCCAGCTATTTTCAAGACAAACCTGTCCTTATCTTAGCGGCAGGTCCATCACTCAATGAAAATATAGAGTGGCTTAAAGAAAATCATCAAAATTTCATTACTATTACCATCTTTGCTGCTCTTAAAACACTTCAAATGCATCACATCTCACCAAATATTATCGTTCAGCTTGATGAAAAGGTCAATGAGGGAGTAAACCTAGTGCAATCTTTTGATAATTTTGACTTTTTAAAAGATTCTATCTTTCTTTTAAGTCCCTCTGTACCAGATATATTTTTCAACACTTTCAACCATGACAATATCTTTTTAGTTGAAGACAGAAGCTACTACAAACAAAAAGAACTTCAGATAAATGCTGCGAGTGTTGGGGAGGTAGCCTACTCTCTTCCTCTCGTTTTTAATGCCAAAGAGATATATCTATTGGGTTTAGATTTGGCACTAGCTGATGATGGTTCTACACACTCCAAAGAGCATCATGGGACACAAAAAGCACACATCGATCAGAAAGATTCAACCCCTGATGTCACAAACCTAATATTGAGTACTTTTGAGATAAAAGGAAATTTTAAACAGAGAGTTATCACTACGCCACTCTTAGCCTTATCTATCCCAAAAGTAAATGGCTATACTCAACGACTCAAATCCCCAGCACAAGATGTTTACAATCTTTCGAGTGGAGCATATTTTAAAGATACCATCCCTCTTCATGTCCAAGAGATAAGAGAGTTAGAAGCACTAGCACCTCAAACAGTCTCAAAAAATATCCATCAACTCTTTGAGCAATATTCTAGCACCTCCTTAACCCAAGAGGAGGTCACAAAGATTCAAAAGAGAAAAGAAGAGATTGAATCTATCCGAGACCATCTCAATAATTTTAAACTCGCGCCCACTATTAATGTTGATCTCTTTAAGGGGGCATATCTCATTTTTATCCATAACATTATGATGTCAGATAAAAATGAGCTACGAGAGCTGTTACTTGTTTACATCTACAATACATCAAACTATATCATTGATTTTTTCAATACAAAAGAGTTAGACAATACAAAAAAACATACGAAAAATTTAAAGAAAATTATCATTACCCAATACAATAAGATAATTGATTATTATGAAGATATCTTAACACAAAACACAAAGGTATAAATGCCAAGTGGCATTTATACAGATTTTAGGCTAACTTTAAATTACTACTACTGTAGTAATTTAAGTACATTCTGCTGTACTGCATTTGCCTGAGCCATAGCATAAGTACCAGACTTTGCTAAAATATTATATTTAGCAAAGTTCGCACTCTCTGCAGCAAAGTCCACATCTCGAATTTGAGATTCAGCTGCTGAAACATTTACTTGCGTTACAGAGATATTTCGTATGGTAGATTGAAGCTGATTTTGTACAGAACCAATATCTGCACGGGTTGCATCCATCTCTTTGAGAGCATAATCTGTAATAATAATGGTTTTTTCCGCCTTTGGTCTTGTTGTAACATCAACTGTACTAAAGTTATTTGTTAAACTCGGAGTACCATTTCCAAGAATAACACCACCTGGATCAGTTGAAGTATTAAAAGAGTTTTCTGAGTCTAACCGCACTGTATATAAAGGATTTTCCATAGTAGAGTTTGGAGCTTCAATCACTGCAGCTCTGATAGCCGCATTTGCAATTTGTGCATCAGCATTAAACTTATCTACTATCGTCTGTGCTTGTGCAGCACTTGTATGAGCACCTGCTGTATATGTAGCAGTAGAGCTAATAGTGATAGAAGCACCCGAAGAGTCGGTAACTGTCACAATCATAGTTGTAGCACCTGCTACACTTGCTGCAGTTGTTTTGGTTGCAGAACCAGTACCATCAACTAAAGAAAATTTTGAAACTTGTGTTACTTGAGCATCAGCGATGGAGATATTGACAGTTTCACCAGAATAAGCACCAATATGAAATGATTTATTTTGAAAAGCACCATTGAGCACTGATTGTCCATTAAACGATGTCGTACTTGCAATATTTTGTGCCTCTTGCATCAAACGACTAATATCTTTTTGAATTGCTGCACGGGTACCTATTGTTTGACCATCAGAAGCTGCTTGGATAGCTTTGGTTCTAATGATACCGATAATATTAGTATATTCATCAAGAGCACCATCAGCAGTCTGTGCTACACCAATACCATCATTTGCATTCATGATAGCCTGACCTAAACCTTGAGCTTGTTGATGCAGTGAATCGGCAATAGCCATACCTGAAGCATCATCCGCGGCTTTGTTGATACGAAGACCTGAAGATAATTTTGTAAGAGAATTATCTAAGCTAATGTTTGTCTGTGTGGAATTTTTGAGGGCATTCATTGCCGCAATATTTGTGTTTATTCTAAAACCCATTATAAATCCTTTTGTGTAATTATTTAGGATTTATAGCAAGAAGTGTTCCAAAAGTAGAAGAGAAGATTCTCAAGCTAAAGCTTGAGAATAAAAGATAAATAAAACTTACTGAAGTAGTCTTAAAACATTTTTCTGAGCGGCATTTGCTTGTGAAAGAGCATAAGTACCAGACTGAGATAAAATATTGAGTTTAGCAAAGTTTGCACTCTCTGCTGCAAAGTCAACATCACGAATCTGAGATTCTGCAGATTTTACATTTACCTGAGTAACGGAGATATTTCGTATGGTTGACTCAAGTTGATTTTGAACTGAACCAATATCTGATCTAGTTTTATCCAAATCTCGTAAAGAATAATCAGAGGTAATAACAGCTTTCTCAGCACCTGCTCTTGTTGTTACATCTATAGTTCCAAAGTTATTTGTTAAACCAGCTACACCATCACCTATCGCTACAGCATCTTTAGAAGTTGTAAAATTTGCTGCTGAATCTAAACGAATAGTATATTTACCAGTATTAGCACCCAGCTCTACAACTGAAGCTCTAATATCTGCACCACCTGTTTGTGCATCAGAATTAAATTTATCTACTATAGTTTGTGCTTGTTCTGCACTTGAATGAGCACCTTTTGTGTATTTAGCAGTAGAACTAATTGTGGTTACATTACCAGCTGTATCTGTTACAGTTACAACCATAGTTGTAGCACCTGCAGCACTTCCTGCTGTTGTCGCAGCAGCCGCAACAGTACCTTCAGCTAATGCAAATTTTCCAACATTTGCTACTTGTGAATCATTGATAGAAAGATTTACTGTTTCACCAGAATAAGCACCGATGTGGAAAGCTTTATTTTGGTAAGCACCGTTAAGAAGTGTTTGACCATTAAATGAAGTCGTTGTTGCAATATTTTGCGCTTCTTGAGTCAATCTATCAATATCTGCTTGAATTTTAGTACGAGTGTTCTGTGTTTGACCATCAGAAGCTGCTTGGATAGCTTTGGTTCTAATAGTATCGATGATTTTTGTGTATTCATTAAGAGCACCATCGGCAGTCTGTGTAATACCAATACCATCGTTTGCATTTGAAACAGCTTGACCTAAACCTTGTGCCTGTTGACGAAGCGTATCGGCAATAGCCATACCTGAAGCATCATCCGCCGCTTTATTGATACGAAGACCTGAAGAGAGTTTAGCAAGTGAGTTTTCTAAACCTATGTTTGTTTGTGTCACACTATTTTGTGCATTTATAGCACCGACATTTGTATTAATCCTAAAACCCATAATAAATCCTTTTCTATGGAAGAGTCTTTCACTCTATTTTAAATTTCATCTCAGCTTCCGTGCCTTGATATGAATGTATATCGGTAGATCAAAATATAACTTTAATAAATTTGCAAAATATTTTAGGATTTTAGTTTTTTGTGCTAAACTTCCAAAATTAAAAACACTATACTATATATAAAGAACTAAATATAGAGAACTAAGGACTTATCTTTTGAACTTAATTATCGTAGAATCACCAGCTAAAGCTAGGACTATCACCAACTTCCTAGGAAAAAACTATAAAGTTATCGCTTCTAAGGGGCACATACGCGATCTACCTAAAAGTCGTTTTGGCATCACTGTGGATGAACAGAGCAATGAGCTTGTACCCAAATACTCCGTTGCCAAAGAAAATGCAGCTATCGTTAAAGAGATAAAAGATTTAGCCAAAAAAGCAGATACTATCTATATCGCGACCGATGAGGATCGCGAGGGGGAAGCTATAGGGTGGCATATCGCTCATGCTATCAAAAAAGACCCTGCAGAGCTACCGCGTATTGTCTTTCATGAGATCACAAAGTCGGCAATCAAACATGCCCTAGAGTCTGCAAGAAAGATAGATATGGACATGGTAAACGCTCAACAAGCTCGTCGCTTACTTGACCGTATCGTTGGTTATAAACTCTCTCCACTATTGGCATCAAAAATTCAAAAAGGTCTCTCTGGTGGTCGTGTTCAGTCCTCCACACTCAAGTTAGTTGTTGATAGAGAAAGAGAGATCAAAGCTTTTATCCCAGTTGAATATTGGTCAATAGATACTGCCTTTAAAAAAGATATAGATGCAAATCTCATCTCCCATAAAGGTGAGAAGATAAACAAACTCACTATCTCAGATAAAGAGAGTGCTCTTGATATAGAAAAAAGTGTCAAAGCAGATAGTTTTACCATCTCAAAAATAGAAACGAAAAAACGCAAGTCAAAAACACCACCACCATTTATGACTTCCACACTGCAACAAACAGCTTCAAGTAAGCTTGGCTTTACTCCAAAGAAAACAATGATGGTTGCACAAACTCTTTATGAGGGTGTAAAAACTCCAGATGGCACTTCAGGTGTTATCACCTATATGAGAACCGATTCACTCAACTTAGCAGAGGAAGCTGTTAATATGGTTCGTGGCGTGATAGAAAATCGTTTTGGTAAAAAATACCTTCCAGAACAAGCAAAAGTTTATAACAAAAAAGCTAAAGGAGCACAAGAAGCACATGAGGCCATCCGCCCAACCATGCTTGATTTTACTCCTGAAATAGCTCAAAGTTTTCTCAAACCTGATGAGATAAAACTTTACCGTCTCATCTATGAGCGTTTTATGTCGTGCCAGATGATGGATGCTGAGTTTGAGCAACAATCTATCACTTTTAATGGAGATGAGTCTATTTACAGAGCATCTGGGCGTAAACTTACCTTTGATGGTTTTTATGCACTCACAGGAGCTGAAGATAAAGACAAACTCCTTCCAACGCTTAAAGAGGGTGACAAAGCAGAGATTCAAAGCATAAAACCTGAGCAACATTTCACAGAACCACCTGCTCGTTATAGTGAAGCAGCCCTCATCAAAAAACTAGAAAGTGAAGGGGTTGGACGACCATCTACCTATGCTCCAACCATTGCAACTTTGAGTTCTCGTACCTATGTAACCATAGAAAAAAAACAGATCATCCCAACGGAGATGGCTTTTACAGTGACAGAGATATTGGAAAAAAACTTTGCTAACATTGTTGACATCTCTTTTACTGCAAATATGGAAGAGAATCTTGATGAGATTGCACAGGGAGATCAAAACTGGCAAACACTCCTCCAAGGTTTCTACTTTGATTTTATGAAACAGATAGATGCTGGTAAAGAAAATATTGTCAGTCTTAAACTTGCAAAACCACTTGGGAGACAATGTCCTAAATGTGGGGAAAATGAACTTCTACTTCGTTCAGGTCGTTTTGGAAACTTCATCGCTTGTAGCGGTTTTCCCAAATGTAAATACACCGAGCAGTGTGATGAAGATGGTAATCCAGTAGAGAAAAAAGAGCAAACTGCTGATGAGAAGTGTGAAAAATGTGGTAGCGATATGGTTGTTAAAAATGGAAGAAATGGCGAATTTTTAGCATGTTCAAACTATCCTGATTGTAAAAATACTAAGAGCATCAATGTAGATGAAAAAGTAAGTGAGACACCATGCCCTGATTGCGGTGGAAAGATTAGCCTCAAGAACTCTCGTCGTGGACCATTTTGGGGGTGTAACAACTATCCTGATTGTAAGTTCATCTCTAAGTTTGAGCCAACAACTATCAAATGTTTAGATAAAAAGTGTACAGGAGTGCTTGCTCCTCGTACATATAGGAACAAAGAAGTTTATGAGTGTACAAAATGTAAAGCACGGACACCTAAAGAAGAGATAGACAAGTAAACAACTAAAAGGTGCAGCTAAAGCAGCACATCCAAGAAAGAAAAAAAGGATGTGTGGCTTCAGCCTCACCAAAAAGTGCAGCTAAAGCAGCACATCCAAGAAAGAAAAAAAAGGATGTGTGGCTTCAGCCTCACCAAAAAGTGCAGATAAAGCAGCACATCCAGAGTAACAATAAGGCAAAAAATGAAAATAGGTGTTATTTCAGATACTCATTCTAAAGTTGGAAAAACTAAAAAAGCATTAGATATGCTCATAGAAAATGGGGCTGAGTTTATCATCCATGCTGGAGACATCATCAAGATAGAGACCCTTGATCTACTGCAAAGCTGTGGACTCAAGTATGTAGCAGTCTATGGAAATAACGATGCTCATCTTGCCCCATATCACAACGACTACAACTTAGTTCAAGAGCCATACTACTTTAAACTCGCAAACTTAAAATTCAAGCTTATGCATCTTCCTTTTTATATGAATCCAGATGCAGATATTATCATCTCAGGACATACCCATACTTTTCATAGTGAGTTTAAAAAACCAACACTCTATCTCAATCCTGGCGAGGTATGTGCAAGGAGTAAACCCATCTCAGAATGTGCGATGCTCGAAATCACCGATGCCAAATACAAGGTAACGCATTATACAAGAACAGATGGCATTAAAGACTTTACCAAGGAGAAATTTAGTTATGAAAGATAAGCAAAAAATATTTTTATGTTCTATCTGTAATATCAACTCTGGGACATGTTTTGAAGATTGTAAATTTTGCTCCCAAAGTGTCCGTTACAAGGCAGATATAGAGCGTTACAAACAAAAAGATCAAGGACTTATTTTAAAAGAAGCAAAAGTTGCACGAGACAATGGAGCCCTTGGATTTTGTCTCGTTACAGCAGACAAAGGACTCAACGAAAAAAGCTTAGAATTTGTATGTAACACAGCGAGGATGCTTACAGATGAAGTACCAGATCTGAGGCTCATCGCTTGTAACGGTACTGCAACCCTAGAGCAACTTCTCACACTCAAAGATGCTGGCATCAAAGCCTACAACCACAACCTTGAGACATCAAAAGAGTTTTACCCACAAATCTGTACAACACACCCTTGGGAGGAACGGTTTGAGACATGTCAAAATGTCAATAAATCGGGACTTGTACTCATCAGCGGTGGCATCTTTGGACTTGGTGAGACACAAGCAGATAGGATCTCTCTACTCAAAGCACTTCAAGAGCTTAAGCCTACAAGTGTCCCCATCAACTTTTATCATCACAATGAAGCACTAGAACTTAGTCCCAACTCACTAAGCATCGAAGAAGCTTTCTCCCTCATCAAGCTCACACGCCAAAGTCTCCCTGATGCACAGCGAATTATGGTAGCTGGTGGGCGTGAACTGATGTTTGGGGAGCATCAAAATGAGATATTTGAGTATGGAGCCAACTCTATAGTTATAGGTAACTATCTCACAACAAGTGGACGGGTTATGAGTAAAGATTTGGAGATGTTACAATCTCTCAATCTTAAAGTAGCAGATAAGGTTTAGGGGTATTTGATGAATGAAAATGTGCTCCTTATCACCACTATTTCACTCATCATCATCTTTTCACCTTTTTTTGCTAGACTTTTAAAACTTCCAACAACACCTATAGAGATTATCCTTGGCTCTGTCTTTGCCTATATTGGTTTTTTACATGATGAGTATCTTTTTGAACTTGTCGCTGAGTTTGGTTTTTTATATCTGATGTTTATTGCGGGGACTGAAATTAACCTCAAAGATGTCATCAACACCCCAGCGAACATTATGAAAAAAGTCCTTCTCTACCTCCTCTTACTCTATATTTTCTCCATCACATTATCTATCTACATGGGTCTAAGTAAAATCTTTATGGTACTTATGCCGCTCATCTCTGTTGGTCTTGTTGCAACCCTCTCTAAGGAGTATGGAAAAACTCCTTGGCTAAACCTCTCTATGACAGCAGGGGGTATAGGGGAAGTGGTCAGTATCGCTCTTTTAACAATAGTCTCTGTTGGTTTAGAATTTGGGATAGGTTTGGATCTACTTAAAACTCTGAGTGCCCTTAGTATTTTTCTTATATTTATGTATATTCTATTTCGTACTATGGGGCTACTTACTTGGTGGTTTCCAACCATCTCGACCTATCTCATGCCCCATTATGACAACCAAGAACAAGATATCCGACTTTCAATGGGTATCTTTTTTCTTTTACTAGGGGCTATGCTTTATCTCAACCTTGAACTCGCTTTTGGTGCTTTTTTAGCTGGTATTTTCATACCTACCTACTTTGAGCATAAAAAAGAGTTACCACAAAAGCTTGAAGCCTTTGGTTTTGGATTTTTAATCCCTATCTTTTTCATCCATATTGGTACTACTTTTAACT
>JALUXP010000067.1 GCA_027013295.1 Sulfurimonas sp. | reverse complement strand
AGTGATAAAACACTTATAGCTGGAGTCGTTGATGGAAGAAATATTTGGAAGAACAACATCCATAAAACGCTGCAACTCTTAGAGTTGATATCTCAAAAAGTACCAAAAGATAAAATTCTTATTGCATCTTCATGCTCACTGCTTCATGTACCTTTTACACTTCGATATGAAGAAAAAATGGATCCACAAATAAAAAACTGGCTGAGTTATGCTACAGAAAAACTTGATGAGATATCTCTTATAGCAAAAATATTTTTTAGTGAAGATGCTATTCTCAATGAACAAGACAAATTTGCGCAACAAGCCAACCTTGAAGCAAACCAAAGTAGAGCAACATCATCACTCATTCATAATCCCATTGTCCAGCAAAGAGTCAAAAACTATACAAAATTTTCAAGAGATGGTCTCTATGAACAAAGAATAAAAATTCAAAAAGAGATACTCGCGTATGAAGATTTAGCGACTACAACTATAGGCTCATTTCCTCAAACTCAAGAGATACGAGAGGCGAGAAAAGAGTTTAAAAAGGGCAAACTATCACAACTTGCTTATGAAAATGCAATGAAAGAGTATATTGATGAGTGCATCGCTATTCAAGAAGAGTGTGGTATTGAGATTTTAGTGCATGGAGAACCTGAAAGAAATGATATGGTGGAGTATTTTGGTGAACAACTTCAAGGTTATGGATTTAGTCAAAATGGCTGGGTGCAGAGCTATGGTAGTAGATGTGTAAAACCACCATTTATCTATGGGGATATCTCAAGACCACAGGCTATGACAGTGGAGTGGATACAATATGCACAAAGTAAAACTAAAAAGATAATGAAAGGGATGTTGACAGGTCCAGTTACCATACTCAACTGGTCATTTGTTCGAGATGACAAACCAAGAGAGCAAGTATCTCACCAAATAGCAATCGCTTTGAGTGATGAGATAGATGATTTACAAAAGGCAGGCATCAAGATAATCCAAGTTGATGAAGCAGCATTTAAAGAGGGTTATCCTTTAAGAGAAGCAAATATAAAAACTTATGAGGAGTGGGCATTAAGAGATTTTAAAGTCTGTGTTAGTTCCGCAAAACAAGAAACGCAAATACATACACACATGTGCTATAGCGAATTTAATGATATCATAGATACTATTGAAGCTATGGATGCAGATGTTATCTCCATAGAGACATCAAGAAGTGGCAATGAACTTCTCAAAATCTTTAAAGAGACTGGATATAAACAAGAGATTGGTCCAGGGGTTTACGATATTCACTCTCCGCGTATCCCTAGTGTTGAAGAGATTGTAACACAAATCAAACTGTTACTTGAGGTCTTACCAAAAGAACAGCTCTGGATCAACCCAGATTGCGGTCTCAAAACAAGAAAATATAAAGAGGTCATACCAAGTTTAAAGAACATGGTAGAAGCCGTGAAGATTGTTAGAGAATCACTTCAATAGTTTATAATCTTTGTTGCACCTTTATCGCCTGTGTATGTTCATACACATCATGCACTCTGAGATAAGTTGCTCCATTGCGGATAGCTTCTAAATGAAGTGCTAAAGTCCCAGCAAGTCTTTTATCGACTCTGCTTGGACTTATCTTGTCTATAAGAGATTTTCTTGAAGCACCGACAAGAAGTGGATGCCCTAATGTCATGAAGTGCTCAAGGTTTTTTATGAGACTAAGATTATGTTCAAGAGTTTTTCCAAAACCTATCCCTACATCTAAGATAAAATCTTTTACCCCTAAGCTTTGTGCATGAGAGACTCTTGCATCAAAAAACTCATAGACCTCACTTAAGATATTTTCATACTGAGGATTGTCCTGCATAGTTTGTGGTGAACCCTGCATGTGCATAATAACTGCCGTGGCACCAAACTCGGCACACAACTTTGATACTGCATCATTTTGCAAACCTGTAATATCATTGACTATACTAAAACCACTCTCCAATGCCTCTTTTATGACAAGTGGCTCATAACTATCTATGGAGAACTTTACTCTCTCGTAAAGTTTATGTGCTTTGATGCTCTCTAAAACAGGTTTGAGCCTTTGTAACTCTTCCTCTGCACTTACAATGGAGCTATTTGGGGCAGAAGAGACAGCACCGATGTCTACGATGCTAACACCATCTTCTATCATCTGCTCTATCTTATCAACTACATTTGAGTAACTAAATCTTGATGCACTATAAAAGCTATCATCATTTGCATTGATAACCCCCATAACCTCAACTTTTT
>JALUXP010000066.1 GCA_027013295.1 Sulfurimonas sp. | reverse complement strand
CATGGTATAGGGCATTGGATGGGACTTGATGTTCACGATGCATGCCCATATAAAGATGAAAATTTCAAAGAGATACCTTTAGAAGAGGGGATGATTCTTACAATTGAACCAGCTATTTATATTGATGAAGATGATATAAAAGTGCCTAAAAAGTATCGTGGTCTTGGTATAAGGATAGAGGACGATATCTTAGTAACTAAATCTGGATATGAAAATCTTTCTAAGGCTATAGTTAAAGAGATACTTGATATAGAAAATCTCTTTTAATTAGGGTTGTTATAGCTATAGCTCCAACCTGTAAGTTTATCAACCTTTGCTTCATTGAAGTTCTGTGAATCTGCTAAAAAATCCATTACAAACATAACTGCATAGGGGATATTTTGCTGATCCTTTGGGTCAACTAGAAGTAGTGGCATCGGTGTATCTTGTGCATCTGACTTAGCAAAACCAACTGGCATAAGTTGACTCATGAGCTCTGCAGGCTTACCAATAGCATTTTCTTCTAAAAATTTATCAAGTATTGCTTTTTCAATATCTTTAGGGAATTTTTCATCACTATTGAGAAATATTGTAAAATGGATAGGTGTCTCTTTAAAATGTTCTGGTGCAACATCTGCCATGATGATATACTCAACATTTTTAAGATGCTCAGAAATCTCAGAAATTTCTAAGTATTTATCCGTATTGATTGCATTTGCAACTGGCATTAGGTGTCCTCTTTTTTTATAAGTGGTTCTCCAAGCTTCTCTTCGATTTCTGCTTGAATATTTGCCATACCTTGACGAATCTCATCCATAAAGTGAAAGGGCACATCATCATCTTTTGACCAGATGACCTGATCTATATTTCCACCATAGTCATCACCTAGCTCTTTTATCTGCTCTTGGTACTCTTCTAAAGTGTTGCATACAACTACTCTATCATCAACGGTGTCTTTGAGTTCTATGCACCACGCAGTTCTATCTTCATTAAGTTTTACAAAACTTTCAAATATAACTGCCATTAGCGTTTAGTCTCATCAAATCTTTTAGCAAATCCTTCAAGATCTTTCTTCTTCAAGTCGCCATTATAAACGATATCTCTTGGATCTAAGTCATCATCATTTAACATCTTTGGTACAGCATCTCCATTTGCAATAACTTCCATATGAGCATCTAATTCATCTTCTGAATATGCCATTTGCATATCGGCAGTTATAACATGTGGTATTGCCTCGACAACACGAAGTTTTTTCAATTCCTCTTCAACACCAGAACCCTCTATGGTGATGATGATATGACCAGCCTCATCATGCATATGGTAATCGCACTCAGGTGTATTTTTCAGAGACTCTACAACTTCATCTAAAAATTTTGGTATAGTCTTTACTACGATACTTGATATATTCATTTTATTTTCCTTATGTATTTGCTTACGAATTTTATCATATAGTTTCTAATAATTTGATTTTTTTATCGTTACTAGCTAATTAAAGCACCATATGCTATATATTTTTCTCCTATTTAACATTATACAAGTTAATAATATTGCTATCACTTGAACTAAAAAATTGTTTCTCTCCATTAAATAGAATATTTGTCAATGTCATTTTATTTCCACCATATACACCGATTGTGTTTTGTGTAGTAGTATTAAATACCACAATATCATTATCTTCATCACTTGCATAACCTGCTAACTTACCACTAGGTGATAGTCCTACGCTATATATTAAAAAACTTGATTTTTTATAATAAGAAGACTTGGATTTTAGAGAATATACAACAGCACGCCTATCTTTACCAGCGGTTATAATTATTCCATTTTTATAGTCAACTTGAAATACATTGTCTAGGTTTTGACCTGTTAATATTTTTGTGATAATACCATCTTTTGCATTACATATTTTCAATGCACCGCTTTCATCAGCTACTACGATTTGAGTTTTATCTTCATTGAGTACAAAATCAGAAAATCTTGCACCACTTGCTTGCATACGCCAATTTTCTTTTTTTGTTTTCATATCAAAAGAAATAATTTCATTGCTCAACAATGCTAATATCAATGTATTTTTATTTAAAAATTTTGCTTTTGCAATAGAGAGGTTAAATTTTTCATCAATTATTGTTTTATTTTTTCCATTAGAATGGATATAAATACTTCTATAACCTTGTGAAGCTTGTGACAGAATTAGTAATTTTTTATCTAAAATATCAATAGAAAAAATTTTAGAGTTTACTTCATCGCCTGTAAAATCTTTTATTTTTGGTATTTTGATTTGTTTGATAATTTTTTTAGATTTAATGTCAAAAATATCAATTGTACCATGAGTTGTTGCACTATATAATTTTGTATTATTCACCAAAATATCTGTTACAGCCCCACTAGATTTATATTTAGCAATTGGCATTATTTTTGCACCGTAAAGTGATGTGAACAATATAGTTATCAATAGTAGTTTATGAATCATTTCTTATAACCTTTATATCTATAGCATCTGCTGGGCATCTACTTATGCAAAAACCACAGGATGTACATTTATCATTAATTAGTGGCATAAACATAGCCTGAAAATCAATGGCATCATCTAAGCATGGGTCTTTGCAAGAAAAACACATAGTATGGTTCCAGCTAAAACATTTACTTTCATTTATTGTGATAGAAGCATTGATATTTTGTTTGTACTTAACATCAAGTACTCCAGTTTTACATACGATTGCACATTCATCACAAAAGGTGCAACCATTGGTTCCAAACACAATGTAGGGTGAACCATCTTTAGAAATTTTAATAATCTCTTCTTCACAAACACTGTCACACCTGTCTTCACAAGTTGAACACTCTTTGAGAAAAAGAGCTTCATCTTTAAAATATGGCGGTCTTAAAAATGTAGTATTAGTTTTTTGGGCTTCACCCTTAAGTGAAGCACCAAAAGAGGAAAAAAGCTCTCTTCTATTCAAACTATCAACTTTAGTGATGAGTCCAAATACTTTTACCAGCTTCTGAGTTTTTATTCTCAACATCTTCTTTAGTTACATAACTTTTACCATCATGAATAGTTTTTAAACCAGTTGTAAAAGCTTTACCACTCCAACTTGATCTTTTTGAACCATTAGGAGCTGTAAATACTGCTTGAAAAGTATTTTCATTAGCGTTACCCTCCGACTGTCGAGCATGACATTGTGAACAGTTAAATCTAGAATTTTGTAGGTGACTTGTTTTTGTAATTAACACTTGATTTTTGTAGTTATTAAGTGCTTTTTCAAATTTACCATCAACAATTTTGTTACTAGGTCTAAAGTTAGTAAAATGAGATACTGGAATTGGTGTAGCACCCATTGCAGCAGCTACATCTGGCATATGACAACCTATACATTGGTTTGAACCTACTTTAATCGGTAGCATACCAGTTGTATCATGTGGTATCAATGGTGGGGCATCTTGAAATGCTCTTTTTATTTTTGTACTTGAACCAGCACCTGCTTCTCTGTACTCAGTTTTTATAGGTATTGTAGAATTTTCAGTATATAAATCTGTCGTTCTAAGACCTAAAGACGCTTCAGTTATTGTTGGCTTGACACTAGTTTGTGAAGCTGACTTAACACCATCATTACAACCTACAATTAGTACTGCCGCAGCAATTAAACCAATTGAAATTTTACTTATTGCTTTCATTGTTACTCTCCCGTTTTTTTATTTTTGCAAATTTTCTTAAAGAAAATCCAAGAGCATCATCATCACATACTTCGATACATCTTGCACAATTTGTGCACTCACCAGATAATACTGCTAAGCTCTGTTTGTTTATCATATGTAGTACTTGACTCTCAGGGCATACTGCTTTGCATTTCATACATGCTGTACAATTTTCTACAGTATGTTGCACTTTTATAAGACTTGTTTTTCCAACTAGTGAATAGAATCCACCAAGTGGGCATACATGTCCACACCATCCATTTTTTAACACAAATAAATCAAAAATGAAAATGATGAGCATCGCTGCCCATCCAAAACCTAAACCAAATACAATACCTCTATGAAGCATAGATATTGGTGAAATGAATTCAAAGGCTGTTATGCCTAAGATAAATGATAATACTAAACTCAAAGCTAAAACCCAATAACGCATATTGCGAGATGCGGGTTGTCTCTTTGCTATAGCATCTATACCTAGTTTTCTTCTAAGTAATGCTGCAGCATCTGTTATTATATTGATTGGGCAAACCCAAGAACAAAAAGCTCTTCCGCCTATTACCAAATAAAAAACTGTTACTATCAACATACCTACAAGTAGATCTGTAGCCATAACTGCACCTGCTACTAGCATTTGTAGTCCTGCAAACGGATCACTTAAAGGAACTATCCCTA
This sequence comes from Sulfurimonas sp., assembly GCA_027013295.1. GTDB lineage: Bacteria > Campylobacterota > Campylobacteria > Campylobacterales > Sulfurimonadaceae > Sulfurimonas. The sequence continues at coordinate 8,468 of JALUXP010000066.1, read as the reverse complement.
AAATTGATGAGGCACTAAGGTTTCCCATTAGTAGCGTCCATCCCCAAGCATTTGCTCCAAAGTATAATACAAGTAAACCTATCTGGGTAAATCTTCTAAAAAATAGATAACGATATTTATTCCATAGCCTAGTCATTAGTATAAATCTCCGCTGTCATTTAAAGAATCAAGGGCATTTTCCTTACTTAATCTAGTTTTGGTTTTGATTGCATGAGCATTTTTTACACGCTTATCGTCCTCTTTATCCCAACCCTTAATATAGTAATCACCTGCCCTACCTAGTGCTACCTCTCTAGGCAACACAAATATAGCTGCTTTTTCTGTTACACAAGCTTTCTCACAAAGTCCGCAACCCGTGCAAATATCTGTGTGAACTATTGGTTTCATAAAAGCATGTTTACCTGTTCTCTCATTTTTTTCATATACGATTGATATAGCTTCTCCTAAAAGTGGACAAGCTCTATAACATGCATCACATTGAATACCCCAAAATGCTATACAACTACTATCATCAACAACTGCAACACCCATTTGGGCTACATTTATATCAAGTTCTCCATTTGTTGTAACACTTGATTCATCCAAAGCACCTGTAGGACATACAGGCACACAAGGGATATCAGGACACATATAACAAGGTATCTCTCTAGGAATAAAATATGGAGTCCCTAAAGGTTTGTTGTCACCTGGTTTAGCGAGCAATAATGTATCATAAGGACAGGCTTCAACACAAAGCCCACATTTGATACAAGTTTTCAAGAAATCTACCTCTTTTATAGCTCCAGGTGGACGGAGTAGGAGTGGTGAGGCTATAGCTTCCTCAACATAAGCACTCCACACGAATCCACCAAGGGCAGTTATACCTATGCCCCTAGCCATATTTAATATAAATTTTCTTCTATCGCTCATAATTTCACTTTCTTCTTATTTAGTATCTATAAACTATGCTTTATAAATTTTTACAGCACATTTTTTATAGTCTGTTTGTTTTGACATTGGACATGTCGCATCTAAACATACTTTATTGATAAATACCTTTTCATCAAACCATGGAACAAACACTAAACCTCTTGGAGGTCTATTTCTACCACGAGTCTCAACTCTAACTTTTACTCTACCACGGCGAGATTCAACCCATGCACGACCACCTTGCCTAAGACCTTTAGCTTTTGCATCCGCTGGACTCATATAGCATAATGCCTCAGGAACAGCACGAAATAGTTCAGGAACACGCATAGTCATAGTACCTGAATGCCAGTGTTCAAGAACACGCCCAGTTGCTAACCATGTATCGTACTCTGCATCTGGCATTTCTGGAGGATCCATATACGGACGAGCAAATATTTTCGCTTTATTCGTAAGTGGCTTTTTCTTAGAAGATTTATCTTTTCCAGTTAATGTACCATGTTGTAGAGCTTTTGCAAGTGTTCCATAGTATGCGTACTCAGATGTACTTCCAGATTTTGCAACAGCTTTTGCAGCATATGGATCGTATTTAACATTAAATCTCCATGCTGTTTCTTTACCATCAACAACTGGCCATTTAAGTCCACGAACTTTTTGGTATACATCAAATGGTGCGAGGTCATGACCATGTCCACGCGTGAACGCTGCATACTCTTCCCATAGATATTTTTGGATGAAGAAACCATAACCGTTAAACACTTTACCATCACTACCAACAACATTACGAGCATCTCCATAACCTTCAGAGTTGTCATAACCTTCTTGTATAGGATCTTTTTGATCAAGCTTATAAGATTGAGCAATTTTGTTAGCAAATAGAATTTCATACATAGTAGTATCACCACTATAACCCATTGCGTAGGCAGCTTTTCTAACATCAGAAAGTGGTTTTTTACGAGGACCACTTGGAGCATAAGCACCCCATAAATCATCAACAGTGAAGCGTTTTGAAAGTTCAACCCATTGCCAAGTATCACTCATAGCATCACCAACTGGAAGAACTTGTTGTCTCCAATGCTGAGTTCTACGCTCCGCATTTCCATAAGCTCCCCATTTTTCATAGATCATAGCAGATGGTAAGATAAGGTCAGAAACTTTAGCTGATATACCTGGGTATCCATCAGAAGTTACAATGAAGTTATCCATCTCACGAGCTGCTTTAATCCAGTGAGATGCAGATGCAGAATCTTGATACGCATTTGCAACATTTACCCATGCAAATTTTATCAATCCATCTTCAATGCCTCTATGAATAGCCATAATATGTTGTTTACCAACACCATTTAAAGTTGTTTCTGGAATCATCCATTTTTTCTCAGCCATTTTTCTATGAGTAGGATTTTTAACCATCATATCAGCTGGAAGTCTGTGTGTAAATGTACCAACTTCACGAGCAGTACCACAAGCAGAAGGTTGTCCTGTAAGTGAATATGCACCAGCACCTGGTCGCGCTTGTTTGTTTACTAGGAAGTGAACATTGTAAGCTAGAGTGTTATCCCAAGTACCACGCGTATGTTGATTCATACCCATAGTCCAGAAAGATACTACTTTTCTACCTTTTTCAATATACAGGTCAGCTAGTTGTTGTAGTTTTGCTTTGAAGCTCTCAAGACTTTCATCTGGGTCACCTTTAACAATTTTAGCTGTATAGTCTAATGTATACGGCTCTAGTGATCTTTTATACTCTTCAAATGAAATTTCCCAGTGACCTAATGTACCACCAGTATTTTTCATAGTATCGCCCTCTTTATAACCAAATGGCTCTAAAGCTGGACCCTCTTTAGCAGAAACTACTTTACTCATCTCTTTGTTGATAGTTTGCATCTCTTTAGCAGAGTATTTACCAGCACTACCGTCAGGACGACGAGGATTCAATGATTTTTCATTTGCGCGTCTCATACCGTAACCAAGATTTACTGGTCCAGCAGCGAAGATTAAGTTTTGTTTAACGAAATCCCAATCAATAATTTTTTCAGCATCATCACGCATTACGATTTCTCTTGCAACATAGTTCCAAAGAGCAGTATCAGTATTTGGTGAAAATAAAATCTCTGTATCAGCTAAATCTGATGTACGATGTGTATAAGTTTGAATAGAGATAACTTTTACATGCTCAGGATCTGATAATTTTCTATCAGTTACACGAGACCATAAGATCGGGTGCATCTCTGCCATATTTGAACCCCATGAAATAACAGTATCAGTCAACTCAATATCATCATAACAACCAGCAGGTTCATCAACACCAAATGTTTGATAAAAACCAACAACCGCAGATGCCATACAGTGACGAGCATTTGGATCGATTGCATTTGAACGGAATCCTGCTTTCATCATTTTTTGAGCTGCATAGCCTTCCATGATGGTGTATTGACCAGATGCAAATACAGCAACTGATTCAGGTCCAGCATGTTTAAGAGCTTTTCTGATATTTTTTTCCATCTCATCAAAAGCGCGTTTCCACGAAATTTCTGCAAATTTTCCATGCTTATCAAAGTTACCATGTGAATCCATGCGAAGTAAAGGTTTTGTAAGTCTATCTGCCCCATACATAATCTTAGCATTAAAGTAACCTTTAATACAGTTCAGACCACGATTTACTGGTGCAGCTGGATCTCCCTTGACTGCTACTATCTTACCATTTTTTGTTGCCATCATGATACCACAACCAGTACCACAGAAACGACAAGCCGCCTTATCCCAACGCCAACCGCCTTCAGCTGAATTAGCTGCTGCTTCAAGTTCCGCTGGTACAGTCATACCAACAGCTGCTGCTGCAGATGCTGCCGCTGAACTTTTAAGAAATTCTCTTCTTGAAAGTGACATATTCTCTCCTGTTTAGATAAATTTTTTTGTTAATGTGTCCTTTAACAATTCATATATTATCTATATATAAAATCAATTACTTTGACTCATGTCAAGTAACTAAGATATATTTTTAAGTTAGAGTTCAGTTATGCCTTTGGTTGACAACTTTTTGTGAGTTCTTGGAGCTCATCTTTAAGCTTTTGAAGTTTTTTTGTAGAGTTAATAAGCTCTTCAGTTGACTCTATCATCATGTCTTCAGAATTGCTCAAATGAGCTGTAGAGAGATTAGAATCACTTATTGAATCTATAATTACATCAAATTCATCTGTAATTTCTTCTAACTTTTCTGATGCATTTTGGGATTGGAGTAACGCTTGGTTTGAATATTCCATTGCAGAATTTATTTTTTCGATAAAACAGTTGATAGTGTTACCAACCTCTACAATCTCTGTTTCACTTTCATCCTCAAGTTTCATAGGTTTGAGTTGGGAGATATCCTCACCACTAATAAGTTTCTTTGAATAGGTCATAAATGTATCTACATGAGATTCTATAGAGCGAAGTTGTAGAAGTGCATAGACAAATATAATAAAAAAGATGAAAATAGAGATATATTGAGTTAAAGTTATGTTGTAGATTTTCTCTTCAGAATTTTCTGTATACATTGTTACAAGTTTATCTACATTATCTAAAAGGATAGAGTTACTTTTGTAGATATCTTGAACAATAATATTGAGTTGGTAGTCTCTTTTTGGTGTTTTCTCTTCATTTATCAAGATTTTATAATTTTGTATATTTTCAAGATAAATCTTCCAAAGTTTTTTTACATTTAAAAGTTGAAAATTAATCTTTGGCGAAGGTATAGAATAGATGCCTCTTTGCTTATCTCCAAATTGCAGAGTGTTTAGACCCTCTTTAAATTCATCAATAGCAGAGTTGAGTTCATAAAAATCATAGGATTTTGTATAGTAGGTATAAAAGATATTTTTTGCTATTTTTTGCGTAAGCATTCTTTGTTTACCAACTATGTTGACGACAAGAGCATCTTTGGATGTTTGGTTGTTAAGGTAGATGGTGGTTGATACAATGCCTATGATGAGTATGATGAGTAAAAAACCAAGTAGTTTTATCTTGGTACTTATCTTTGTTATCTTTGCCATTATTCTTCTCCTCTATATATATTTTTTAATTTTTCTTGGTTTAGGATAGTTATTTTTGAATTTGTTATCTCTATTGTTTGATTTCTAGTGAGTTTCTTCAGAACTCTGGAGAGTGTCTCTGGTTGGATATGGAGCATGAAAGAGACCTCTTGTCTTTTTTTTGAGTTAAACATCTCTAGGTCATCCCACAACATAAAAGCAACTTTTGCAGTTGCATCAAAAACAAGTTCACGGTTGACAACACAATGTAGTTGCGAGGTTTTTTTAAGAATTTCATTGATAAATTCTATATTTAAAATACCTTGAGTTAAAAACTTTTCTTTTAGTGCATCAAAATCAACTTCAAGAACAATACTATCTTGTGTAAATTCTGCATTTGAGAAACAGTGGATAGTACTATCATCAATAGTAGTGAGTTCAGATATCATAGAGTTTTCATAGATATGGTATAAAAATATTTCATTATCGTACTTGTCTATTTTATACACTTTCAAGAGTCCTTCTATGAGAAAATGAACTTTATTGTTTGTGTCATTTTCATAAAAAAGAATAGAATCTTTAGGATACTTTTTGATAGTTGATATTTTAGCAAGAGCTTTAAGTCCTAGAACATCCAATGAGGTGAAAAATGACAATTTTTTAATCTGGTAATCTAGGTCAGGCATGGAATGATTTTCTCTTTGATAGTTTTTGTAACTGAATTTGCACACAGTTATAGTGCATCATATCACATTTTTTTATTTTACCTACTTAAACGCATTTGGTATAGAAATTGCTTTAGTTGATTATGAAATTTATAGAAGCATTAAAACTCCGTAGCAAGCTCTTTTTTTTATTTATACTTGTTACGAGTGGTTTGATAACTATTGGGGTAATGGGTGCCATAAATATTGGTGCTATGAAAAAAAATCTTGATTCCTTGTACTTTGGTTCACTTGTACCAGTAACAGAGCTCAATGAGATCCTCCAAGTCTATCACGGAAACCTAACAAATGTGATATATAAAGCAAAGTCTAATGAGATATCTAAAGATCAGGTAAACCTAGAGATTCTTTCCTCTTTAAAAAGGGTTAAACAACAGTGGCAAAGCTATAGAAAACATTTTAAGAGAGATGAAGAGTTGCAGTATGTTGAGTATGTTTCATTAGAGATAGAAGCCCTGAATAACTATTTTTTAAAAATACGCAATGCTAATGATAGAGAAGATGCTCTAAGTAAACTCTCTATTAAAACCTTAGAAACTAAAATAGCTCACATCCATAAAACTATCAAAAAATTGATCAATTATGAAGTAGAGATAGCGGTATATGAAAGGAAAAAGTTTTTAGTCACTTATGATGCTATCATGAAAGAGGTTGGTGTTGTTCTTGTAACAATTATTTTGGGTGTGTTGTTTATCTCTTTTTATGTATTTAAAAGTATTCAAAATGACCAAACAAAACTTGAGGTAGCAACGAAACGACTTAAAAAGGCAAATAAAAAACTTGAAAATGTTTCTTATACAGATGTACTAACATCTCTCCACAATAGGCGTTACTTTAATTTTATCTATGACAAGGAGTTGAAACGAGCAAAAAGGGAAAGAAAGTTCATCACCTTTATGATGCTCGACATAGACTTTTTTAAACAGTACAATGACACTTATGGTCATATGGAAGGGGACAAGGCTCTTGTAAGTGTGGCGAAAGTTCTCAAAGAGATACTCAAGCGACCTAGCGATTATGTCTTTAGGCTTGGGGGTGAAGAGTTCGGAGTAATCCTTTCAGATACCGATACAAAAAATAGTGCGAAAGTAGCTTCAAAAATATGTGAAGCTATCAAAAGTAAAAAAATTCCTCACAAAAACTCAAGTGCAGGTGAGTATGTTACCATATCAATAGGTGTCGTTTCTTGTGTGGCAGATGATGCGCTAGATGAAGAGATCTTGATAAGTAAAGCAGATGAGATGCTTTATGAGGCTAAGCACAAAGGTCGAGATACTTATGTATTAACAACAGATGTTGCAGACTTAAAAGAGACAGCAGCATAAAAGGAAGAAGATGGCATATTTAGAAATAGATGATATAGATTTTCAACAAATCTTAGATGGGGAGTTTCATAAGGGACAGATAGTGATACTCAAGTTTTATACCCAGATGTGTGATGCTTGTATGGCTTTAGATATGGAACTTGAAGATGTGGATGATGAAAATGAAAATGTTTCAGTGTTAGCTATTGATTGTAGTGAGTGTGAATATACAGCCAGTAGATTTAATGTTGTTCAAGTTCCAACTATGGTTATCATGAAAGATGCTACAACGACCTTACTTCACCAAGAGGGCGTAATGATGATGCAAGACATAGAAGAGATCATTAACCAAAACTAATGCTTTGGTTTAAACTTAAAGCCTTGTTCCACTAAAAGAGGTCGCAGTTTTTCTTTGAGTTCACCTTGAAACTCCATGAAATTGTTTTTATATGTACCACCACAACCAAGTTTTTTCTTGAGTGACTTTAGTAGCGTTGAAGCACCCTCTGCAGGGAGCATAAATTCACCTACGAGAGTAACAGTTTTCCCTTTTCTCTTCTCTTTAGAGAAGAAAAGTTGATGCTTTGATGGTTCCAAATCTTCATCTAAAATCTTAGTTTTCCTCGGTGAACTCACTTGCACCCATGAATCACCGAAGTCCTTGCCGATGAACATATCTAGTTTTTTCCCTCTACTCATCTACTTATATATCCCCAAATGTCAAAATCAATTTAAAATTTCTTTCTATTGTTGGCGATGTGTTACAAAGCTATCGTAGAGATCTTCAAAACCAACTTCACTTGCATGTTCAACCTCTTTCATAGCCTCTATCGCTTTTACATACTGCTCATCTTCCCAAAGTTTAACAGCTTGTTTTGTATCTTGGTGGACAACAGCATGGTAAGTTTCTACGCTAGAGACAGTCTTTGAATCATCTTTTATTTTGACTTTATTTTCATTAAACCATTTGCCAAATCTACAACTATTCTCATCTATAAGTTCACCCTTTTCATGGTTTATAAAAGCATTGTATCCAAGTAGTTTAAAGAGTATGTGGTCTAGCTTGCCTGTACCAACACCGATCTCATTTGAGATATTTTCGGTAATACTAGAGATATGATGAGAGTTGCTAATAACATGTTCAAGCTCACTAAAAAAAGACATAAGTTTTTCGTTCATAGCATCGGTATTTTCTCTAAACATCTCTGAAACATCTTGTATTTCAGAAGTATTTTGTTTGAGTTGACCAATGCTAATCTCTACCTCTTGTGTCGCTTTTTGTGTTCTCTCTGCTAGCTTTCTCACTTCATCAGCAACAACAGCAAATCCTCGTCCATGTTCACCAGCTCTTGCTGCTTCGATAGCTGCATTTAAAGCGAGTAGATTTGTCTGGTCTGAGATATCTTTGATGAGATTGATGATCTCACCAATGGAACTTACACTATCGTTAAGTGAACTTGCACCATTATTTAGGTTCTCTGCTTCTTGTGCTATAAGGTTTATAGACTCATTGATCTTATCAGAGT
>JALUXP010000065.1 GCA_027013295.1 Sulfurimonas sp. | reverse complement strand
ATCAAGTATCTCTTTAACTATAGCCTTAGAAAGATTTTCATATCCAGATTTAGTTACTAAGATATCGTCCTCTATCCTTATACCAAGACCACGATACTTTTTAGGCACTTTTATATCATCTTTATCAATATAAATAGCTGGTTCAATTGTAAGAATCATCCCCTCTTCTAAAGGTATCTCTTTGAAATTTTCATCTTTATATGGGCATGCATCGTGAACATCAAGTCCCATCCAATGCCCTATACCATGCGGATAGTAAACCTTATGTTTAGCCTTTTTTAGAATCTTTTTATAGCTTCCATTTAAGATGCCTAACTCTTTCATCCCTTTTATGAGTAGTTTTTCACTTTTTTTATGTAACTCACTTCTTAAGATTCCAGGTTTTATCATTGAGATAATCTTTTTGTTGACACTTAATACTAAGCTATATAAATCTTTTTGTGGCTTTGTGTAATAACCACTTACTGGAATAGTCCTTGTAATATCACTTGCATAATAATCAAACTCACACCCAGCATCAATAAGAATCAGGTCGCCTTCTCGCATAATTTTATTATTTTTTATATAATGTAGAGTATTGGCATTGTTAGCAGAAGCAATAATAGAGGTATAAGCATCATTGTAAGCACCGTTTTTTTTGAAAATATATTCCATACTTGCTTGGAGTTCATATTCATATTTTGAGGTTTTATTTAAACGCATCAGTTTATGATGTGCTTTTTTTGTTATATCTATGGCATCTTTTATTATCTTGATTTCAGATTCTGATTTTATAAGTCTCATATTTCCTATTAAAGGTGCTAAATTTATGTGCGTAGCTATTGTTTTTGCATATCGTTTCAGTATCTTTACTTTAGAGTAGTCTAACCCAAAATCAAAACATAAACTTTTTTTCTTACTAAGAGCATCTTTAAATCTTTTTTCAAATTCATCTTTAACATAGACTTCATCTAGCTCAAATCTTTGTCTTGCTTTTTTTAGACCTATTCTTTTTCCACTCCATATCTCATCTATTTTATCTTTTTTATTGACAAACAGAAAAGATTTATGCTTCTCATCTTCTTTGACTATCATTAAGATAGAGTTATCTTCTTTAAAACCTGTCATATAGTAAAAATTACTATCTTGTCGAAAAGGGTAGTCAGTATCATTTGAACGGGTTTTGTTTGTAGCACTAAACAAAACACTAACACTAAAGTTTGGTAATGTTAAGATAAGTCTGTCTCTCCTTGCACTATACTCTTGTTCACAAATCACTTGCACTCCTCAATAAACCAAGATGCACTTTGTTTTAACAACTCACTCAAAGCCTTGTCTAATGCTAGTACACCACCCTCGGCATTCATGGTTTTAGTTTTAGCTTTCACTTTAAATACTTTTGAAGCTATTACCTTAGAACTTGCATTATCAATGATTGTTAGATTGATAGATATTTTTACATAAGATTCTGTATTATTGTTTTCATAATATTGCATAAAGTCTTCTAACTTACTTTCCACTAACCATGATGCATCTGTTCTTGATTTGGAGCTTTGCACTGTTTTAAATAGATTTGTATCTCTTAACATCTCATAGATTTTAGAACTCACTATCTTATTGGGAGCTATTGCCCACTGCGACTCGGAATAAGGAAATACCTTGTTAGAATCTACAACATAATACATGTCCGATGACATTAGCATGAAAGAACTAAAAGTCTGCATCACTTTTAAACTTTGAGAAGAACATTGAGAATTTTTCATATTTATGGTTTCTTCTTGTGGATTGACACTCATTTTATATTTTGTAGCCATAGGTACCTTTGAAGTACAACCCAAAAATACAGATAATATAAGTATCGGTAATAGTAATCTCATTTTATTCTCCTGGACCTTTTTTAATCTCTTGTTGTTTAAACAGTATATCGCCAGGACTTTTTTCGTATTGGTCTAAAACATTTTCAACCTTTGCCATAAGTTGCTGAACCTCTATTAAAGTATTGTTCATAGTTGGCATAAGATCATCTGTAATCGCTTTGAGATTAAAGTCTCCACTGGAAACAGCCGCTTGAAAAACATCCATGGTCTCTCGAATCCCATTATAACTCCCCATAATTGCTATAAATGAGGATGATACTTTGTTTTCCCATGCTATTGAATTGGTAGCAAACTGTTCAAACTTTGGCAGCATTTTATTTAGTTTAGTGCTTGCTTGGTCTAAGGCCTTGGCACTGTGTTGAATATGTTTAATAGTCTTCTCATCAAAGATTTTTTCTAATCTTCCCATAAGACTTGCAGATTTATTCAAAAGAATAGAGATTTGTATTTGATTTTGATCATTGAGAAGTTTTTGGGTACTGGTGAGAGTTTTTGAAAGATTCGTTGAAACATTGCCAAACGATTTTTCTAAGGTATCAAAAAAGGATGGTGTTGTTTTTATCACAGGGTACTTTTCTTCTCCCTTTTTAGTAAGCATATGAGCACTGTTGTCCCCCATAGTGAGGTTGATATAACTCAATCCTGTAATACCCTGAGAAGTAAGTTTTGCTCTTGTAGAAGTTTTTATTGGTGTTGTATTTAAAACAGTTATTTGCACTTCAACTTGTTGGGAATTTTTTGCATTTATGCCTAAATGCGTAACTTTTCCAACTTTAATACCCCTGTACTTAACAGGTGCTTCAAGATTAAGACCAAGGACTGATTCATTGAAATATATAGAATATTTTTTTGTTTTTTGCTTATTTGAGGGTTGTAAAAGCCAGTAAGAAAAGCCAACCATTAAAAATATCCCAAAAAGTACCAAAAAACCAACTAATGTATAATTAACTCTATTGTTCATCTATGTATTTGCCTTAAAAAATGTTTGAATAAATTCACTATTTTCATCTCTAATCTTATCTAAAGAACCTTCGTAAATAATTTGTTTATTGTCAATGACAGCGATTCTATCTAGTGTATCATAAATAGAGCGTAAATCATGTGATACCATCACAATAGTAAGTCCAAGTAAGTCCCTTAATTTCAAGATTAGGCTATCAAACTCTCTTGCAGAGATAGGATCAAGACCACTTGTAGGCTCATCTAAAAAGAGTAACTTTGGATCCAATGCTAAAGCACGCGCAAGAGCAGCTTTTTTTTTCATTCCACCACTTATCTGAGATGGAAACAAGTCTGCATCTCTTGGTTTGAGACCAACTAAATTTATTTTAAATGCAACTATCTCATCAATCATTTTTCGAGATAAATCACTATACTCAACTAAACCAAGAGCAATATTTTGTGCTACACTTAAAGAAGAAAATAATGCACCTGATTGAAAAAGCACACCCCATTCTCTTCTTAAGTGTTGTGATTGTTTCTCAGTGATATTGCTAAAATTATATCCTAAAATATCTATGAAACCAGCATCATATTTTTGTAAAAGCACCATCTCTCTAAGAAGTGTAGTTTTACCACATCCACTTGGACCAAGAAGCCCGTAAATATTACCCTTGTGTATATCTAAATTTAAACCATTGTGTACAATATTTTTACCAAAGACTGTTTTAATATTTCTTACTTTAATGATTGTTTGCATCTAAATACCCAAATTTGTAAACGCTATAGAAAAGAGTGCATCGCATACAATGACAGCAAAGATAGATTCTACAACACTTTTAGTTGTATTAAAACCTATACTTTGAGTATCATCTTTGACGATTAAACCTCGATATATACCTATACTCGCAATCAAAAATGCAAAGAATGGTCCTTTAAAAATACCCACATAAAAATTTTGAATATGAATCACTTCTAAAAAACGACTTAAAAACATATCAGTACTAATACCTAGATTGGTATTGGCAACTATCATTCCACCTAAAATACCCATAATATCTGCTAAAAAGATAAGTATTGGCATAGTAATCATCAGGGCTATAATTCTAGGTAATACTAAAAACATATAGGGGTCAAAACCCATAGTTCGCATAGCATCTAACTCTTGAGTAATCTTCATAGCCCCTATTTGAGCTGTAAAGGCTGAACCACTTCTACCAGCAATAACTATAGCAGTAATAACAGGAGCTAGTTCCCGTAAAATAGATAAACCAAGCATATCTACAATAAAAATATTTGCACCATAAAGTTTGAGTTGGTGTGCAGACTGAAAAGCAACAACTAAACCTATTAAAAAACTTGTTAAGGCAATAATTGGGATTGCTTTTATACCACTCTCGTTTATCTCAAAAAATATCTCTTTAAATCTGATCTGTGAAATATTTTTGATAGTATAGAGCTTTGTTGAAAAAAGTTTGCCTAAAAAAGAGATGAAAGCAAGATAGCTTAAGATATGTTTATAAGCGTAGCTTCCCAACTTATGGATACATGATTTTTTTTCTTTTTTCTTTTTAAGAACTTCCCCATGATATCTTTTTGTTAAATTTATAGTATCAAGAGTTTCTTTTTTATCTGTAATAATAGTGTGAGATATATGTTTATTATCAAGTTTGTGAACAAAAGAGTGAAGATATAGGGCTGCCGCTGTATCTAAAAGAGTCACATGCTTAAGATTTATCTCTATAAAACCATACTTATTATATGAGGCACCCTCTATCGCAACCTCATATTTAGAAATCTGATAAAGAGTAAAATCACCAAAAAAATCTAGTGAAAGAGTAGTAGAATTTTGTTGTATCTCTAAGCCTGATTTATTCATTTAAACCTATTAGAAATCTCTTTTTAAAAGTTTATCTGCTTTTAAAATAGTAATAATTCTATCAGCTTCTTTTCCTACACCATCAATTAAAGAATCCTCAGAATTAATAGTATCAGGAGCTGGTCCTATATGTTCTTTTTTGATACGAAGTGCCATTGTCAGTCTGTCTATTACAAATCCAGCAACTTCATCTCCAACTTTCATAACGATAAAACGAGTTTCATCATTGTGCTTTTGTTCAGGAAGCCCAAATTTGACACGCAAGTCTATTAGGGGAATAACTGAACCACGCATATTGAATACACCCTTCACATAAGGGGGAACTTGAGGGACACGGGTCCATGAAAATGGTTTTATAATCTCTTGAATAGCTAAAATAGGGATAGCATACTCTTCATCACCAATGATGAAACCAACCAACTGAACAACATTATCTAAGTCAGTTATGTCTGGGTTTTGCTGTTCACTCTGTTTATTTATAATCTCTTTTAATTTATCACTCATGATAAGAACTCCGATTTAAGGTTTACATTTCTTTGCACTACACTTGAGAGATAGTCAGCCGAATATGGTTTTGTAATATACTCAACCATTCCAGATTCAACTCCACGCATACGATCAGATTTACCTGTACGACTAGTAACAGCTATAAGTGGTAGGTTTTTATATCTATTATACTTTTTAATCTCACCGGCTAGAGTATAACCATCCATTCTTGGCATCTCAATATCAATAAGCATTGCATCAAAATTTTGATCACTAGTTTTGAGTGTATTGAGTGCTTCTTGTCCATCGCTCGCTTCAACAAGAGTTACCCCTAGAGGTTCAAGTGCTTTTCTCATGATGGTTCTATCTGTTTTTGAGTCATCTACTATCATAATAATATAATCACTCGCCTTTGTCTTTTCTAAGGTTATTTGAGCTGCAGCATTTGAAGCACTTGCTACGGCAGAAGTTTTTACATTTCTTGCCATATCCATAAGAGCAACAACATCAACAATCAATGTTACCCCACCATCACCGCGAATCGTAGCTCCAGCAACACCTTCAATACCCTTAAGATACTCTCCAAGGGATTTAATAACAATCTCTTCTTGTCCAACAAGTGTATCAACAATAAGACCAAGCTTTTGTGCACCGAGACCAAGAACAACGACATACGCATATTCCCCTCCATCCATGATACGGTCAACTTCAAAAATATCTGAGATATGGACTAGAGAAAGAACTTCATCTCGAAGTCTCATAACGCTTTTTCCTTCAACTGTATAGATCTCATCAGTTGAGATACGCACTGTTTCAAGAACCGAAGCAAGTGGAATAGCATAAGTTTCCTCTTGAACACCAACTAGGAGAGCTTGAATGATAGCTAAGGTAAGAGGAATCTTTAATTTCATCGAAGTTCCAACGCCTATTTCAGAATCAATATCTATGATACCATTGAGCTTTTCAATATTTGTTTTTACAACATCCATCCCAACACCGCGTCCACTTACATTAGTAACTTGTGCTGCGGTAGAAAATCCTGGTTTAAAGATAAGAGTAAAAGCTTCTTTATCACTCATTTGATCAGCTTCTTTTTCAGTAATGATACCTTTCTCCAAGGATTTATCTTTGAGCATCGTTGTGTCGAGCCCTTTTCCATCATCATCTATTTGGATAACAATTTGATTTCCTTCATTGTATGCTTTAAGTCCTATCGTTCCTGATTCTTCTTTGCCTTTTGCCAATCTATCTGCGGGTTGTTCAATCCCATGGTCACAAGAGTTACGGATGATGTGAACGAGTGGATCACCAATCTCTTCAACGATTGATTTATCTAGCTCTGTCTCTTCACCTGAGATCTCAAGTTCAATTTTTTTATTGAGTTCACGACTTAGATCACGAATCATTCTTGGAAATTTGTTAAACACTTTTCCAATAGGAAGCATTCTCGTTTTCATAACAGCAATCTGAAGGTCTGTTGTAACAAGTGAAACAATCGACACTACCTGATTTAACTCCTCTAAAAACTCTTCACCCTCATAACGCTCTTCAACATCATCATTGATTTTTATGAGTCTATTTTTAGCAAGAACAAGTTCACCAATGAGATTCATAAGGTGGTCAAGTCGCTTTACATCTACACGAATCGTTTGCTCAACTGTTGCCGCTTTCTTAGCTGGTGCTGCCGCTTTTGGTGCATCATCATTTCCTGAACCATGAACAACTGGTTTTGGTGCAGGTGGTGGAGGAGGTGGTGTGACAACCTCTGGATCACTCTTGGCTGAGGCAGGCTCTTCTTCAGGTGCAGGTGGAGCTGAGGGAACTGCTTCCCCCGCTTCGATTTTAGCTTGGCGTTTTGCTTTGTCTTGCTCTTGACGCTCAGCCAAAAGTCTCTCTATCTCCGCTTCAACATCCTCATCACTCATGTTTTCATAGTCTGGTTCATTACCTGAATCTTCCGCTTGAATAGGCTCTGGCTTAACAGATGAAGCTTCAACTGCAGGTGCAGCCTGTGGTTTTGGTGTTTCAACTTCACCAGTGCCGCCACTTATTTTATCTAGCCTTGCTACACAAGCAGATACATCAATCCCAGCATCAGCACTTGTATCGCGTATGGTATTGAGAAGTGCTTTCATCAAGTCGATAGACTCTAAAACTACATCCATAATATCTGGAGTAAGTATCAATTCGGCATGTCTCGCTTTGTTTAGCACATCTTCCATATGATGCGTTAAATGTGTTAAAACATCAAAATTTAAAAATGAAGATGCACCTTTGACAGTATGTGCTACCCTAAAGATACCATTTAATAACTCTAGATCCTCAGGAGTATTTTCTAACTCCACTAAATCTTCATCTAACTTTTCTACAAGCTCAAAGGACTCAACTAAAAAGTCCTGTAATATCTCCTGAAATTCATCCATATCTTAAACTCCTATTTCATATGTGCACGAACTATTCGTGACACTTCATCATAAAATGAATCTGCTTGAAACTTAACTAAGTAAGCTTCAGCACCAGCTTCTTTTCCTCTACTCTCACTAAAATGGTCACTGATAGATGAGTTAAAGATGATTGGTATATCTTGAAATCGCTCATCCTCTTTTACAGTCGCTGCAAAGTGAAAACCGTCCATTTTTGGCATCTCTACATCAGAGATGATGATTTTAAGATTTTGAGCTATCTCATTACCATACATTTGATAAAGGTCATCTAGTTTTTGAAGACCCTCTACTCCATCAATAGCTTCTACAACTTTAAAGCCCATCTTTTTAAGTGCATCTTTAACTATTTTTCTAGCAGTTGAACTATCATCTAAGATGAGAGCAACTCCTGAAAAGCTATCTAGCTCTGTAGGTGCTTCACCAACATCTGGTTCATACAAGCCTAAATCCTGAACTACACTCTCAAGATCTAAGATGAGAAGAACATTATCACCCTCTATCTTTGTGACACCTGTAATCTTTGAACCATCAATACCAGCTTCACCAGAACCCGAAGCAAAAGCTGCTGGTTCTATCTCGCTCCAACTTATCCGTCTTATCCGTTTTGCCTCGTGAACTATAAACCCGATGAGAACATTGTTAAACTCTGTGATGATAACACGAGCATCTTTTCTCGCTTCTTCAGGTTCAACTATACCCATCCATTTTGCAAGATTTACAACAGGTATTACCGTTCCACGCAGATCAAATATGCCTTCTATAAATTCTGGAGTTCCTGGGAGATCTGTAAGCTCAGGAAATTTAATAATCTCACGAACTTTAGAGACATTAATCCCATAGATGCCCTCGTATACCCCATCATCTTCTTGCTTTAAAATTCTAAAGTCAACAAGCTCCATCTCATTAGAGCCTACTTTTAATGAATTGTCTATACCCATACTTTCATGTCTCCTTAGAGAATATTTTCTCTACTAATAACTCTTTATGAAATGATTTTACTACAAAATATCTTTGATTGCAAGCAAAAGCCGCTAAATTGATATACTTAAAAAAATTTATGTTTAAAAATTTGTTTTGATGGAAATGTCCCTCAACAAAGTAATCACACTCAAATTTATCTTCTAATCTACTCAAGACAATATCTTTAAAATTTTTAATCTCCGTACAATCTTGTTTTTTCTCTAAATAATGGTAGAGATGCTTTAATATATAATTATTGAAAGTAGTATTTACAATGTTTAAGATAGACAACACAAAGGGGCTTCTCATCATAGATGTATAGATTTTATAACTTTTAGAACCCATAAAATCTCCATGAGCTAAAAGAATTTTTTTACTCTCTTTCATTAATAGAATAGGTTGTTGCTGTATAGTAAAAACTTTGCTTGAGGGAAAAATATTTGCTACATTAAAATCATGATTACCCTCAAGATAGAGTACCTCTATCTCTAAAGAAAGCTCATTTATAAGGTCGATAGGCTCTTGGTTTAGTTGAGATGTTTGAGGTACCAAACCAAAGAGAGCATCAAATGTATCTCCCATAAATATAAGTTGTGTAGGTTGCAGTTCTTTTTTTTTGATAGCCTTTAAGAAATCCAAAAGTTCCGGTCGTTTAGGGCTATAGTGTGCATCACTTATAAGAAATGCACCCTCTTTTAGTTCCGAAGGTTTATGGGACATAGGCTATGTCTGGCACGCCACTAAGTTCTCTGATGCCCATCATAATGTTGGCATTGACAACTGCTTGGCTTGATGCTCCACGCATAAGATTGTCAATAGCAGAAGAGATAAATAAGATTGAGCCTTTTTGTTTCACATACAGGTCACAAAAGTTAGTCCCAGCTACATTTTTCATATCCACAGGATTTTCAAAAATTCTTACTGAAGGCTCAGATTTGTAATATTCCTTGAGCATCTCTGTGGCATCTATCTCTTTGTTAACTTGAATATAGATTGAAGATATCATCCCGCGAGTTAAAGGGACAAGATGGGGTACAAAGTTTATCTCATCAAAATCGATGCCAAGTTTTTGAGCAATCTCTGGAGCATGACGATGGACAAAAGGGTTATAGGCAAAAAGATTGTCATTTATATTGACATAGTGAGTTTGCTCACTAAGTTTTTTACCTGCACCACTAACACCCGTTTTCGCATCTATGATGATAGGTGTATTTTTTATTCTCACCGCCATAAATGGAAGGATTCCTAGTATTGCTGAAGTTGGGAAACATCCTGGGTTTGCTATGAGCGAAGCATTTTTAATCTCATCTCGAAAAAGTTCAGGTAAACCGTAGACTACATTATCTAAGTTTTTCACATCAGTGTGGGGACAATAATACTCTTCATAAACCTCTTGAGTCAATCTATAATCAGCTGAAAAATCGACAATCTTGATACCTTTTGCCATAAGAGGTTTCACAAAAGCCATAGATGTTTTATGAGGGAGTGCTAAAAAAACCAAGTCACAAAGTTCTGCACACTCCTTGACATCTGCTTTTTTTACTTCAAGGGCACAGATAGTTTTAAGAGATGGATGCAGAGCATCAACTGTAGTCCCACCCTCAGAATTGGCAACATATACAAGTTCAAAACTAGAATGATAACTGAGCATTTTTAAAAGTTCTAGTCCAGTGTAGCCACTAACTCCTATCACTCCAACATTGAAAGTTGTTTTACTATTTACACTCAAATACTATCTCCTGATACTTAACCTCTTCAATCTCATACTCTTTCTCACCACTAGGGAGATGAACTTTTACCTCGTCTCCCTCCTCTTTTCCGAGTAATTGTTTTGCTAATGGTGAACCAAAAGATATAAGTCCTAAATCTGGATTTGATTCACTTCCTCCTACTATGGTGTAAGTATATTCTTCATCTGCATCCATATCTGTTATCACTACTGTTGAGCCAAAACTTATCTTTGTATGTTCTAGTTGTGAGGGGTCTACTATCTGAGAATTTCCAAGGACTTCTGAGAGTTCAGCTAAACGATGATCTATATTTTTTTGCATCTCTTTAGCTGCATGGTACTCTGCATTTTCTTTTAAGTCACCATGTTCAAGTGCTTCTTCTATATCTTTAACAACCTGTGGTCGTTTTACTTCTTTTAAGTCTTTAACTTCGGCTTGTAACTTTTCATAACCATACATTGTCATTGGTTCAACTTGTTGCATATTTATTTTCCCTTATTAAACTTATTGCGTAAGAGTTGAATTATGGCATAAACTATCTTAAACTTGTAAATTTTAAAATTTAGATTATCGTAACATCAGTGAAAACATCTCTGATATTAAACTCAACACAACGGGAGCTATTGCATCTGCTTTTAAAGTTGATGGCGTTGGTATTGGAAAAAATGCAGTCAATCTTTTTAAATCTCCCTTCGGGCAATAAGTAAATAGCCCTAGTGCTATTTACTTATTGCTGAAGTTGGGGTTATTTATGGAGAAGCACTTACAACTTATAAGTCTACTTTTTAGACAAAGTAGAAATTTTACAACTATTATAGATAATATTTTAGATACAATACTCTATATCAACTTTAAAAGGCTATTATGTTATCTATAAATATACAAACACCTGAAACTCTCATGGAGATGCTTAGAGATAAACTAAAGAGTAGAAGGCTCTCTTTGAAATTGACACAAGAGGGACTGGCCAAAAGAAGCGGAGTAAGTCTCGGGAGCATCAAACGATTTGAAAAGAGTGCTGAGATCTCTTTACACTCGCTCCTAAAAATCGCTTTAGTGCTTGAATGTCTGGATGATTTTACAACTATAGCAGAGCCTAAACAAGAAGAGATTAATTCTATAGATGAACTTTTAAGATCAAAACCTTTAAAAGTTTCAAAGCGAGGAAGTATAAAATGATACAGACTCTTAGTGTTTTTTATCACTATAAAGATGAAAAAAGAGAGATAGGCAGACTTGCTCATAAAGAGAGAGTGATCTATTTTGAGTATAGTAAAGAGTTCCTCAATTCTTCTTTGCAACTTTCTCCTTACAAACTGCCGTTAAGAGCAGGGGTCTTCGTCTGTGACGATGATGTTTTTGAGGGACTCTTTGGCCTCTTTGGAGATTCCCTGCCAGATGGTTGGGGGAGACTACTACTAGATAGACATTTTATGAACAGTGGGGTCAACTACAACGAAATAACTCCACTTGACAGACTCAGTTATATTGGTGCGTATGGAACAGGGGCCTTATCGTATGAACCGATCGTTGAAGATACACATATAAGTGTAAGTGATCAGCTCATATTAGATGATCTGGCAGTAGCATCGAAAGAAATTCTCAAAGGCGAGAGCGAAGAGATGTTGGAAACCTTACTTACTCTAGGAGGTTCCTCTGCTGGAGCAAGACCTAAAGTGATGGTGCAGCTAAGTGAGGATAAAAAGAGTATCGTTCATGGAGCACAAGCACTGCAAAGTGGATATGAGCACTGGTTGGTAAAGTTCGCATCTTCTCATGACAGTGAAGATATAGCGAAAGTAGAGTATATCTATTCACTGATGGCAAAAGATGCCGAGATAGAGATGAGTGAGACAACACTGCTTGAATCCAGAGGGAATCATTACTTTGCTACCAAACGATTTGATAGGGTAGGGGACAGAAGAGTTCATATGCACTCTGTCGCAGGACTTACGCATAGTGACTTTAGAGTGCCTATACTTGATTATGATGATCTGCTTGCTTTAACATTACATTTTACAAAAGATGTCAATGAACTTTACAAGATGTTTCGTCTCGCAGTATTCAATCTGTTGGCACACAACAGAGATGATCATGCAAAAAACTTCTCTTTTTTAATGGATAGTGATGGAACATGGAGACTCTCTCCGGCTTATGACCTGACATTATCATATGGACCTAGTGGAGAGCATAGTACTACTTATTTGGGTGAGGGCAGATCTCCTAATAAAGAGACACTTCTTGCACTTGCCAAGAAACATAATATCAGTGATGGGAAAAAAGTAATCGAGGAGATCGAAGCTACAATTAGAGGTTTTGAGAGTTACTCAAAAACAGTTGGACTAAAAGAGAGCAGTATGAAAAATATTAAAAAGATATTATTTTCATAATATTAAGTTCCCTGTATCCTCTTTTTAAACCTCCCCTCGGGTAATAAGTAAATAGCACTAGAGCTATTTACTTATTGCTGAAGTTGGGGTTATTTATGGAGAAGCACTTAGCAACCGCAAATGAAAGAAAAAAAGATTTTGATGTTGCAAACACTGGAAAATCTGCTTCTCAAAAGGTTGTAGAACAAGCAACGACTGGTAACACTAGAACTAATGAGAATATAGAAAAAGAAGCTACTCACAAATCCACAACAACCCAAACAAAATTTGAGAACATGGGTGACTATAATAAAATAAAAGCTCAAGCGCATGCATTAGGATTAGATGAGGCTTTTGATAC
>JALUXP010000064.1 GCA_027013295.1 Sulfurimonas sp. | reverse complement strand
ACTGTTTTTGCTTTAAAAGGGTTTTCTTTTGCTTAGATTTTCTTTGTAGGCTCTTTAGGCTGAAGTATAGTGTGTAGAGCAGCTATTGTCTCTTTATTGACTCGTACAAATTCTAAAACAGATTCAGCCATCTCTTCACCTATCCCATCACACTCGATGATTTGCTCTTTTGTAGCCTTAACAAAGCCAAAACCAAACTCAGCACTTAAAGTTTTTGAAGCTACCTCCCCAATATGCTCAATCCCCAAGGCGTTGATAAATCTCCAATGCTCACACCCTTTTGCATTTTGGAGTGCATCTAAAAGATTTTGAGATTTTTTCTCCTTAAAACCTTCTAAGCTTAAAAGTTGCTCCAAAGTCAAATCAAAAAGATCTATAACACTTTTTATCAGTCCACTATTAAAAAGGGCTTCAACTATTTTGATACCAAGTCCATCTATATTTAAACACGGTTTTGAAGCAAAGTAGAGAATAGAATTTACCACCCTTGCCTCGCAAGAAAGGTTTTGACACTTAATGAGGACATCTTCTTGAAGCAGTTCTGTATGGCAAACTGGGCATAGTGATGGTTTCTCAAACTTCACTTCACTACCACTACGCTCATGCACTAAAACTTTGATGATTTTTGGTATCACATCACCACTTCTTAAGATGATAACCTTATCTCCGAGACGAATATCTTTACGCTCTATCTCATCAAAGTTATGAAGAGTTGCACGCTCTACTACTACTCCATCTATGTCTGTTGGTTCAACAACAGCGACAGGTGTGACAACGCCACTTCGGCCAACTTGAAGTTTTATCTCTTTGATGGTGGTTATTTTTTCTATTGCTGGAAATTTATAGGCAACTGCCCAACGAGGATTTTTGACAGTATAACCCATATCTATTTGTGCGCTTATCTCATTAACTTTTATCACCATACCATCGAGCATCATAGAGTAAGAGTCTCTATCTTTGTTCATCTGATTGTATATCTCTTGTATCTCTTTAAACTCTTTTGCTTTCGCCGCATAAGGTGGCTTTTTAAAACCGAGTGCGTAGATATACTCCATCCGTTGATCTAAAAACTTTTGTTCTAAGGAATTAACACCTATACCATAAGGTAAAAAGACTAACTTTCTCTTTGCTGTTATGCTCGAGTCAAGTAAACGCAAACTTCCAGCTGCTACATTTCTAGGGTTTGCAAAGAGGTCTTCATCATTTTTTGCTCTTTGTTGATTCATCATCTCAAAATCAGATTTCATGATGACCACTTCACCACGAATCTCTATGAGATCTAGATGCTCTATCTTTAAAGGGATAGACTTGATAGTTTTGACATTGAGAGTAATCTCTTCACCAATACTCCCATCACCTCTTGTGATGCCCTTGAGAAGCTCTCCATTTTCATAGATGAGATTGAGTGATGCCCCATCATATTTTGGTTCACAGTAAAAAGAGATGTTTTCATCAAGTTTATGAGTTTTGATGAGCCATGTTTCTAAATCATCATTGTTGAAGATATCCTCTAGTGACCACATACGAGAGAGATGCTCTGCTTTATAAAACTTATCTGTGATGATATCCCCTACTCTTTGCGTTGGGGACTCCACTAAGGTCTCATCTGGATGCTGTGTTTCATAGTCTAGAACTTCATGATAAAGTTTATCATAAACTTCATCAGTTGTAAGCGCATCATCTAAAACATAGTAATGGTGTGCATATATATTTAACTGTTTGACAGCTTCTTTGTAATCATCTGTATTCATAGATTGTATTTTATCGAAAAGAAACTGTTGAGAGATTAAAAGCTTTTGTTTATACATTTAACTTCTCAACTTTTATCTCATTCCAAGTTCCAGCTAACGGTTGAGGAGACTGTGAAAGAACTCAATCCCAAACACTATAAAATAGTTTAGCAGAATTAGTCTGTTTCTTTAAGCTTTAGGTTGTAAAAACTACTCTTTAAGCAGTTTTCTTACTGCCTATTTTAACATCGCTCATGACAATTTAGGAAAAGTTACTTACTTGATTTGAAAATTTTAACTTCAATTATTTGAATCGTAGGTACAACAATAAGTGCCTCTCCATAAATAATAAGAAGTACGATAAAGATATTTATAAAAAAGCAACAGGAAGAGAAACAACATGATATTGTAAAAAGCAATATAAATTGATTTAAAGAGGAGTGTTTCTTGTGCTAACATATTAGTTTCTGATGTTACGATAATCTAAATATTAAAATTTACAAAAAGTAACATTTAATATTTTATCGGTATCCAAAGTGCTTAGCTAGGGTATGCAAAAACTAAAAGACATATACATAAATTTTTTACTCGGTT
>JALUXP010000063.1 GCA_027013295.1 Sulfurimonas sp. | reverse complement strand
AGCTCTCTTTTTAAACCTCCCTTCGGGCAATAAGTAAATAGCCCTATTGCGTCGTTAGATTTTATTGAATTAGCTATGGCTAGTCCTTCAAAAATCTGCCTAGCACTAGAGCTATTTACTTATTGCTGAAGTTGGGGTTATTTATGGAGAAGCACTTAACTTAAATAAATATTTATAAATGTCGATGTAGGTTTAACTTATAATTCATATAGGGTTATGTATAATAAGCTAATTTTATATAACTTCTCTTAAGGACTTTCGATGAATATGCAAAGAAACTTTTTGTTTACATTCTTTTTCACTAGTATGGTTTTACTTACTGGTTGTGGTAGTAGTAGCAAAGACTCGACTGCTACGACGACACCGACAACTGTAACAACAGTTCCAAATACTGTAGTGACAACGACTACAACAACAACAAATGTAAATGGTACAAAGATAGTAGTTCTGACCTCGTATGACCTAAAACAAAGTACAGAAGACAACACCTTAACTATGGGTTTAAATGCTACAAAGTCGATGTCTTATTATGTTCAAAACAACAGTGGAGAAAAGATATCTGATTCTGACCTAACAAGTATTGTAATTAGTTTGAAAAATCCTGCTTTGGGAAATTTAAGGGATGCAGATAATCATACTGGAAATAGTTTAAGTTTTACAACAAATAATGCTTCAGTAAGTTTAGACACAAACACAGTATCAGGGATCATTCCTATAGAGGTCAAGGCTACCTTTTTAGATGCTGATGGTGCAACTCAAACTTTGCAACATGTATTTAGCATAGTTATCCTCTCAGGACCACCAACTGCGATGAGTATTGTTTATGAGGGTACATCGCATGATGAGGTTAATGCAAAGTTTATCGACAGGATAGTGGTAACTATTACCGATAAATATTCAAATAGAGTGAACACACACCCCTCTTTGTCTGCTTCAGCTATTGTAGGTTACGCAGCTGAGGATGAGACCAATGCTAGTACAAGTGCTGCTACAAGGTTGTATATACCAAAAACATCTACTAAAGCTGCTACGATGGATCCAACAGCAAACACACTCACAACTACAGCTAATTTAAGTAATGTAGATAGATATAACGATTTTGTTTTAACTTATGGGAGTGGATATACATATGATTATGCGGGGAAATGGGATTTTGATACAGTCTCTGGCACAGGTCCCTACACTCTCAACCTTGTAGATAAGATAGATGCTAATGGTAGTCAGAGTGGTATCGGTTTTGTCATTGGGCATAACTATAGGGAAGACTTTTGTGATACATACTCTACAAATACAAAAGTTGCCTATGTAATAGTTGAGGATGATAGATTTGGAAATGATGGTACTGTTGGGGTAAATATCCATTATGATTATTATCTTACTGGCAAAGATATTGCACTAGGCGTTGATACAGTTGGATATACGGCTGATGGAAATATAACATCAAAATTTGGTGGGCTCAAGAAACTCACACTTCGCTCAGGAGGACTCCATGCTGATAAGTCATGTACCATATCTGCAGGGGTAACGACTACTTGTAAAATTGGAATATTGATAGATAACACTGGTCTTTATCTTAAAAATTCCAATTTTGGGTATGAATTGATACTTGGAGATAAAATCGTAGTCAACAGTGTAACAACTAACATGAGTGATATATATGATTGTATAGGTGATGGTGGTATAGCTTATGTTGAGTATAATGTTACAAATCAAGATGTAAATGTAAGTGGTGTAGTTTCGATAGATAAAATCTTAATCAGTTCAGAATTTTAAAGAGGAATATAAATGAAAAAAACAATTTTAAAAACAGTAGTCCTGCTAGCTTTAGCTGGTACGAGTGTCGCACTCAGTGCATCATCATACACTTACAATACTCGTTCGCTCATTGGAGTAGAAGGCTCTTACAATAGCTTTGATCTAGAAAATGTAACGGCAAGCAAAAGAGAAACAAAAAAGTTTGCAGGGGTTGGGCTCAAAATTGGGGCACAGACAGATAATTATAGAGTGTTTCTTAGTGCTAGAAATAATTTTGTCAGTGGATATGATTATGCCTATAGTCTTGGTGGTGAAGCACAATACCTATTGAACTTTTCCTCTTCTATGAATATGTTTATAGGGGGAAGTGGTGGATATATGAATTTAATTGCTAAATCTAATCAGGCTTCAAGAGAGTTGGTGAGTCCGTATCTTGGTGGTGATGTTGGGTTTAATATTCATCTTGGAGAGAGTATAGATCTGGAGTTAGGTGTAAGAAGTGTAAAACTTTTAAATCCTTCTTATATTCAAAACAATATTACATACAATATAGGTAATATAACAAGTGGCTATATGAGCTTCATATTTAAATACAGTATGGATGACTATTGATTCGATTATTTTCAATCCCATTATTATTCACTACATTTTTAAATGCTGATAAAGTTTTAGTGAGAACGCTGGCTTGTAAAACTATGGATGCACTTGAAAAAGCACCAGTGAATGAAGAGGACTCTATGAAACTCAATCTGTACGCGATCGCTAATGAATGTGCTATCCTTTCTCGAGATGCAGAGATTCAAGTTCTTGGATATGATCCGAGAAATACAAAGAAGATGTATATCCAAATAGTAGATAAAAGAACAGGATATAATTTTTATATTTTAAAGTCAAAAATTCAGATAGAGCAGGGTGGAGAAGAAGCTAGTTATAGATTTTAGTTCAGACAAAAAGGTAAGAAAAGAATCCTTTGGCTCTTGGTGTAGGTTATGAAAAGTTTGTGTAAAGGAATCATATGGATATCTACTTCGCAGTTTTAAATTTTACACTCTCAGGAGCTATCGGTCTTGTAGGCTTACTTACATTTACAAAAGTTAGTACACCAAGAGAAGTTGTCTTTGCTTCACTCCCCCTATTGTTCGCACTTCACCAGTTTACAGAAGGCTTTGTCTGGCTTGGTGTCAGTGGGCATATAGAACAACGAGCTTTAGAATTAGCAGCGGGTATATTTATCTACTATGCACAAGGTGTATTGCCGTTTTTAGTACCATTAGCTATTTGGTTAATAGAAAAAGATGGTTATAGAAAAAAAATTCTTGGCATACTTAGTTTGCTTGGTTTAAGTTTAGCAGTCTATACGATGTATGGTCTTGCGATTGTTCCAAGTAGTGTCACTGTAGTAAATGATACGCTCAGTTATACCAATCCTTGGACAGAAAATATCTATGATGCTACGATCTATATCCTTACAACTTGTGGAGCTTTAATGCTTAGTAGTTCCATAGCTGTTTCACTTTTTGGTCTCTTAAATCTTATTGGTTTAACTATCATTTTTTTACTTCGTCCTTATGGATTCACATCATTGTGGTGTCTTTATTCTGCTGCAATTAGTGGATTGTTATATTTTCATTTCTTAGAACGGCGTATAAAATTTTTGCAGGATTTAAAGGCAAAAAGTGAGGAGTTTAGTGAAAAATTTAATAATGAACTGGAATCTTTAAGTAAAAGATGATTGTTTGGTTTTTAAAAGTTAAAAAGAATATAATTCTTTGAACGCTTTGGATAATCTTAAAAATTATTGGATAATTAGATGAAAACTATTTTTATAATAATTATGATTTTTTTATTTACTGCTTGCAGTGATAATGCTATTATCTCAAAATCTAAAACAGAATTAAAAAATGTTCAATGTATGAGGCTTGTTGTTTTTCCACCAAATAAATTTTTGAGTGAAACAATGCATCAACTTTATACTTTCGATGAACATTGTAAGTACAAACTTAGTGTCTCACAAAAAAGTGGTATAGTCTGTAACTCCAACCAAAATACAGATAAAAAAATCTTGGCAAATTTCCCATCAGGATACATTCGCTTAAATTTATCAAATGGTTCTAAAGCTATTTTTTCGTATTATAGAGATCTCACGCATAGAGCAAATAAAGAGGATCTAAAAAAAGCATTTAAATCACTTCAAATAGAACTTAAATAATAAAGAGATAGATATATTTGATGATTTATTAGTATGCTACACTTTCCATGAAATCATCCAGTTTTGAGTAAAAAATCCACAAACTTATTAGGCTTGTAATCATTGATTTAGCCTAAATTACTTGTATATCATCTGTAACAATTTTTGAATAAAGTTCCAAACTATCGTTCATACTTTGTAAAACCACTCTATAAAAATCTTTATAATCATTATCACTACTCTGTTGATATCTCTTCGATGAAACTAATGGCTTCTTTATGATTAATAGCTTCTAAATGTTCATTCATACTCTTAGCACCTATAGTGATACCTTCATTCAATATGAGTTTAGTTTCACTGTATGTTAATGTTGAACCTTCAATAGCATTAGAATTATAGGTAAGTTGAACATCATATACATTTTTTAGATTTTTTACTTGTGCATCAGATAATGGTCTTAATTTATCTAATTGTTCTTTTTTTTGATGAATTTGATCCAATAATTCTTGCATAATGCACCTTTTCATATAAAATAGCTAAATTTATATTATTTTAGCAATAGTTAGCTTAAATAAGTGCCTCTCCAACAAAGGTTGAAACTTCACAGAGAGATCATATCCACCTAGCTGTATGTGGATTAATAAAGCTTGAAAAACTTCGACTAAATTACAAAATGAATCACTTTGCTATTAAGGAAAAATTATATCTTTGAAAACCTCACTTAAAACTTAGTAGAGAGATAGATATATTTGATGGTTTGGGTGACTTTTTGGGTGACTTTGACAAAGTGAAGCGAGTTTCTCTGTAAGCCTATGTAGCTTGAAATGTCGGTGGTGTAGTACTTTGAAGATGGTGCTCACAACTGGACTCGAACCAGTGACTCTTACCTTGTCGAGGTAATACTCTACCAACTGAGTTATGCGAGCACTTAAATTACAGATGACAGTTTAGCAAATTACTCTTAAATTTTATATATATTTTAGGTGCAATATGGGTATAATTGCAAATATATTAATAAACACTCCATAGAGCAATAAATATGGGTGAAGGTAAATTATGAATGTTTCAGAGTTAGAAAATATTGGTCTAAAAAATATTGGTGCGGTTTTTCATAACCTAAGTTTTGATGAGTTGATTCAACATGAGTTGGACAACGATGAGTGTGCAGTGACAAAAAAGGGTGCGACAGCTGTTGATACCGGCATCTTTACAGGTAGAAGCCCAAAAGACAAGTATTTTGTTGATCGTGACCCATCAAACAAATATATTGCTTGGGGCAATGTAAATCAAAAAATATCTGCTGAGATATTTGATGAATTACTTATAGTCGCACAAGAACAATTATCCAATAAAGACCTATACATCACAGATGTGTTTAGTGGTGCTTCTGCTGCTTCAAAAAGGTCTATCCGTTTTGTGACAGAGATAGCATGGCAATCTCATTTTGTAAAAAACATGTTTATTCGTCCTACTCCATCTGAACTTGAAGTATTTAAACCAGATTTTACCGTTTTAAATGCTTGTAAGGCTGTTGATGATAAATGGAAAGAACACGGCATGAATTCTGAGGTATTTGTTCTTTTTGACATAGAAAGAAACCTGTGTATTATAGGTGGTACTTGGTATGGTGGTGAGTTGAAAAAAGGAATTTTTTCAATGATGAATTATTGGCTTCCTCTTGAGGGCAAACTTTCAATGCATTGTTCTGCTAATGTTGGTGAGCGTGGAGATACAGCACTTTTCTTTGGACTGAGTGGAACAGGAAAAACAACTCTTTCAACCGATCCTCATCGTGCTTTAATAGGTGATGATGAACATGGTTGGGACAACTATGGGGTTTTCAACTTTGAAGGTGGGTGCTATGCAAAAGTGATCAACCTTGATGGTAAAAGTGAACCTGAGATCTATGGTGCTATTCGTAAAAATGCACTTTTAGAAAATGTGGTGATGTATGGTGAGGGTGAGGTTGATTATGAAGATAGTTCAAAAACAGAAAACACTCGTGTATCTTACCCGATAGAGCATATTGAAAATCATGAGCCTAGCCTCAGTGCTGGTCATCCTGAAAACATCATCTTTTTAACTGCTGATGCATTTGGAGTTCTTCCTCCTGTATCTAAGCTTACGCGTGACCAAGCAATGTACTACTTTTTAAGTGGTTATACTGCAAAGGTAGCTGGTACTGAGCGTGGGATTACAGAGCCTGTTGCAACTTTCTCTGCTTGTTTTGGAGAAGCATTTATGACACTACATCCAACTGTATATGCAAAGCTACTTGGCGAAAAGATAGACCAACATAATGTAAATGTATATCTTGTCAATACCGGTTGGACAGGTGGAAAATATGGTGTAGGTCATAGAATGAGCATCAAAGATACTCGTGCATGTATCAATGCTATTTTAGATGGAAGTATTAGTAAAAGTGAATTTGATGTAACAAAAACATTCCGTCTTCATGTACCAAAAACTTTAGGCAATATCAATCCTGAGATTTTAAATCCTCGTAATGCTTGGACAGATAAAGATGAGTTTGATAGAACTCGTGATGAGTTAGCCGATATGTTTATAGAAAATTATAAGCGATATCAAGATGGGGATCATCAAGATTTTTCACCCTACGGACCAATAGTAGGCTCTTAAAATTCAAATAGCAATGCACTTGCTGCGTTGCTACATTTGTCATGTGTATTAGCACACTTCCTCATTATGCACCTCGCAATTACATCACTCTTTAAATTTTTGCCTTTGGCTTGAATATATGGAATATTTAATCCAAAGGTACGCTTTAGCGTTTTTTAGTAGCTTTCTCCAAATACAACCATAAACTTCCACCAAATACTACAAGTACGAGAGGTGCTATCCAAGGTTTTTCGCCAATAAGTTCAGCAATTTTTATAAGTGGCGCTCCAGAATAGTAGCTTCCAAAACCAACGCTCAGTGTCCAGATGGCAGAACTAACTACATTTAAAATGCTAAACTTTTTAAAATCATATTTTGTAAGTCCAATGGCTATAGGGATGAGTGTTTTGATACCATATACATATTTTTGGATGAGGATGATCCATGAACCATATTTTTTCATCATGATATGAGATAGTGCAAGCTTTCTTCTATGCTTTTTTATCCCCTCCATCATCATAGATTTTTGATATCGTGCCATATAAAAGAGCATCACATCACCTAAAGCATTAGCTACAAATGCAACACTCATAGATGTTGCTAAGTCCATTTTCCCCATGTATGAGAGAACACCAGCACCTACAAGTGCTACAAACCCACCACCGAGTGAGTATAAAAATAAGCCTATGTATCCATAGGTTGCTAGATTGCTAAATGTATCTTCCAAAAAATCTCCCTGATTTTTTGACAGTGCAAATCTTTTTGACGAGCAAATTTTACAAAGTAAAATTTAGCCGGAAAAAAATCAGATTTGCTCTGCCATCCTTTTTTATAATTTTTTAATTTTCATAATCTCATCACGAAGACGAGCCGCTTCTTCAAAGTTTAACTCTTTTGCTGCTGCTTTCATCTTTAAACTCAACTCTTTTACGATAGCTTTTTTTTCTGTTGCTGGCATTTTATCCATTTTTTTATGCTTTTGGTAAATGCCTCCATAATCTTCTACTTTGAGGTTGGTATCAAGTTTGCGAATTGTTGTCGTTGGAGTGATACCATGCTTTTTGTTATGAGCCTCTTGAATCTTTCTTCTACTCGTTGTTGTGTCTATAGCTTTTTGCATAGATTTTGTGATCTTGTTAGCATAGAGTATTACACGACCATTTTCATTTCTTGCACCACGACCTATTGTCTGGATGAGTGCAGTTTCACTTCGTAAAAAACCCTCTTTATCTGCATCAAGTATAGCGACTAAACTTACTTCTGGTAGGTCAAGACCCTCTCGTAGTAGGTTTATACCGATGAGTACATCAAAATCTCCAAGGCGTAATGCACGGATGATTTGGTTCCTCTCTATAGTGTCAATATCTGAGTGCATATATTGTACTTTGATACCCAAGTCTGCTAAGTATTTTGTCAGTGCTTCAGCCATTTTTTTTGTAAGAACAGTAATGAGGATACGCTCATTCTTAGCAGCTGTTTTTATGATCTCATCATGGATATCTTCTACTTGATTGTCTGAAGTTTTTATCTCTAAGATCGGATCAAGTAAGCCAGTGGGACGGATAATCTGCTGGGCTTTTACACTTGACATCTCTAATTCATACTCTGCTGGAGTTGCTGAGACAAAAAGGTAATGTTGTGCTTTATTTATGTATTCATCTGCTTTTAGTGGGCGATTGTCAAGTGCAGAGGGGAGTCTGAACCCGTAATCAACTAAGACCTCTTTTCTTGCCCTATCTCCTGCATACATGCCACGGTACTGAGGAAGAGAAACATGGGACTCATCTACGATGATTAAGTAGTCTTGATTGCGTTGTGCAAAGTAATCTAGTAATGTAAAAGGAGCTTCCCCTGGTTTTTTGTTTGTGAGCAGTCGTGAGTAGTTTTCTACACCCTTACACATACCAGTAGTTTGAAGCATCTCTAAGTCAAATTCTACCCTTTGTTTGAGTCTTTGATGCTCTAAGAGTTTGCCCTCTTTGGTGAAATAGGCTAGTCTCTCATCTAGTTCCTCTTCGATGCGTTTAATGGCTCGGCTCATCTTATCTTGCGACACACTAAACTGACTTGTCGCATAGATGGTGAATTTTTTGTGCTCTTCAAGTTTTTTGTTATCAATCACTTCAAAAGTATAGATAGACTCTATCTCATCTCCAAAAAATTCTATACGGATAGCCTCTTGTTCAAAGTAGGGGGGATAGATATCAAGACTCTCACCATTAACGCGGATATGCCCAGAGTCAAAGTAGCTATCATTTCGTGAGTAACCCATCTCAACTAGGCGAAGCAATAATTTCTTTTGGTTTATCTCATCACCAACCTCTAAGACTTGAACCATATTTAAGTACTCTTCGGGGTCACCAAGACCATAGTTGGCTGAAACCGAAGCGATAACTATCACATTGTCATAGGAAAGAAGATTTGCGGTAGAAGATAGTCGCATTCTCTCTAGTTCATCGTTGATAGCACTGTCTTTTTCTATAAACAAATCTTGACGAGGTATGTAAGCCTCAGGCTGATAATAATCATAATAAGATACAAAGTACTCAACATGAGCCTTAGGAAAGAAACTTCTAAACTCAGAGTACAGTTGAGCTGCAAGAGTTTTGTTATGAGTCATGATGATGGTTGGCATCTTCACATTCTCTATAACCCTCGCCATAGTGTATGTTTTACCGCTACCTGTCACACCTTCAAGTGTTTGGTAACGATTACCTTTTAGTATCGATTCACTCAGTTCTTTGATGGCAGTAGGCTGATCACCAGCTGGTTCAAAATCTGATTCTACTTCAAAATTTATTTCTTTTTTCATTGGTGGAATTATAGCTTAATGGAGTGAATAGATGTGATTTTACTTATTTATTCGAGATGTGGCTGTTTATATGCTGCCGAGACAGTGTTGTTTAGTTTGTTTCTAACTTTGACTCATCTATATCAATATATCTGTAAATCATAACAACACCAACACTCTTTGGATATATTTTATAAATAATTTTAATACCATCTAAAATAATCTCTCGAATAGATTCATCATCAAAAGTAGCATTTACTTTACCAATATAAGGATGTTGGAGCATATCTTTTATTCGTGATAGAAGTTTGGTAGTATATTGTCTAGCTCTATTTGGATTATCTAATGCGATATGTTCTTTAAGTTTAAAGATAAATTCTTTGGAATCATGAGAAAGTTTTATTTGCATAGATTATTTATTTAACTCTGTTAGTAAATCTTCTGCTAATGAATACTCACCATTCTTGATCTGGTCTAATCCCTTAGAAATACCAGATTTTTCATATCTGTAAAGTGAGTCATCTATAATCTCAACTGATTCACCTTGTCGAGTTAACGAATCTAAAAAAGATAGTATTTTGTGAGATACACTCTCAGACGCATTTAAATGTAAAGTCATGTTTTAGCCTTAATGTTTAATGTACTAATTATAACCTATTTTCAATAAATCCCCTCAACTGCTGAAACCTTATTCGCTTCACTAAGCTTCATATATCGCAAAGTCATGTTAATATCTAAATGATTCATCAGTTTTTTTATTTCAAAAAGTGGGACTTGATTTATAGCTAAGTGACTTGCGAATGTGTGTCGATTTGGTAGATGAAAATGTTGGAATGCTTAAATCTAGTTTTACTAAGAGAATGAAAGGTTATAGGCAGATGGGATATAAACATATTAGTGGAGAAAAAAGTTCTTTAAATTTATTTGATTAATTTATAAGATGGCTGTTAATAAGCTGCCGAAAGCATCCAAGAATAAATTCTAAAACACTATAAACACCTCAGTAACAAACAGTTACAACTATGCCTATGCAACTAACTCTTTTGGAATGTAAGCTTCTGGCTGGTTTTTATCACAATTATTCTATATGATTATCTATCTTGCCATTTGAAAATATCAAGGACTTTAATTTCATTTTCTTCAACTTTGTAAATAATTGTATAGCCCTTAAAGATTAAGTCTCTATATTTTTTATCTTCAAAATAAATTGATGGTCTACACATAAAAGGAGATTCAAGAAGCAAATTTATTTTTTTTCTTAAATCTTTATTGAACTTTTTAGAAGCTGATATTTTATCTTTTGCGATAGTTGTTAATATCTTGAGTAGAGGTTCAAAAAAGCCTATTTCGATTATAACTTTCAAATTATAAAGCTTCTATTTTCTCATCCATATCGGAGAAGAACTTATCAGCTGAAACATAATTAGCATTTTCTTCTGCCTTAAAAACTCTTCTTTGAACTTCTTTAATAGATGATACAACATAATCTTCCTGCGTAGTATCTTCAACTAAGCTAAGTTCATTAGTCTGAAATTGATTAATAAAAGATAAAACTTGTGAATATATAGATTCATTAACTTGTAGTTTCATAGTACGCATGACATTACCTTTTATAAATAAATTTTTATATGATTATTATAGCAAAAAGATACAAATAAGTTTTTGAAATAATTCATTTAAGTTTTGGACTGGCTGTTAATAAGCTGCCGAAATATTCAACAGCATCTTCCAAAACACTCTAAACACCTTAGTAACAAACAGTTACAACTATGCCTATGCAACTAACTCTTTTGGGATGTAAGCCTCAGGAAAGAAACTTCTAAACTCAGAGTACAGTTGAGCTGCAAGAGTTTTGTTATGAGTCATGATGATGGTTGGCATCTTCACATTTTCTATAATTCTTGCCATAGTGTGAGTCTTAGCACTTCCTGTGACACCCTCAAGTGTCTGATAACGATTGCCATCAAGTATGCTTTTGGTTAAAACCTCTATAGCTTTTGGTTGGTCACCCGCTGGTTGATAAGGAGATACAACTTTAAATTTTGGTTTAATTGCTTAAATAGTTAGTCTTGAAAAACTTCCATTGCTCTTTTAATTTAGATTTTACTCTTTGCGTTGTCTTTTAAAGTGCATTCGTTCTCTTTTTGCACGCAATCTCTCTTTGATATCTTTGATTTTATTTATCTCTTTATCATCAAGGAGGACACTTGTACTTTGGATGTCATCACCCCTTTTAATATCAAGTATATCTGACTTGCTCATCCCTAGTTTTTGGGAGGAGAATACACTTCTATGCCCCGTGATAAGAAAACTAATCACTGCACTCAGAGCTGCATAATGTGCTATCTCTATACCAAAGAGCTCAACTGCCATGATAGTAGATGCAATAGGAGTATTGGTTGCTCCTGCTAAGACACTGATAAAGCCTAGTGCAGCAAAGATGGCAATATGTTCTCCATTGCCTATAAAGTGTCCAAAAAGATTCCCACTAACCGCTCCAACATAAAAAACAGGAGTGATGATACCACCACTTCCCCCAGAGGCTAAAGTTATCGAAGTAAAGATAGTTTTCAATAAAAATGTGTACCAAGGCAAGTCATCTGGAAAGTATGCTACTGGGTTGAGAGCTTCTTTTATGGTTCCCATCCCAAGTCCCAAATACCTTTCTCCAAAAAAAAGTGTCAATATGACCAACAAAGATCCACCAAGAAAAGCTTTTTGATATGCATTTAATTTGATTTTTTTGATAAGTTTTGCTGTTTTACTTAAAGAAGTAACAAGGATGTCCGCAACCATTCCAAAAAATAAACCTGCTAAAATGACATAGCCGATAAAAGGCAAGTCAAGTGCAACTTGCTGGTAAAAACGCACATCATAATATGTGTACTCTATCCCTAAAAATTGTGTCGTGGTAAAAGCTGCAAAGCCAGCGATAAAGGAGGGTAAAAGTACATCATACATTATCACGCCTATGATAAGAACTTCCACCCCAAATATTGCTCCAGCAATAGGGGTTCCAAATACAGAAGCAAAACCAGCACTAATCCCACAAATGACTAACTTCGTTCTATCTTCTTTTGAAAATTTCAATAAACTAGCGATTGAAGATGCAGTACCCGCACCAATCTGAGCTCCAGGACCCTCTTTGCCAACAGATCCACCAGAAAAAATCGTGATGAGAGTTGCTAAAAGTTTAATGGGAATTACTTTTACATCTATCTTTGCATCTTTTTTATGGACAGCTTCTATCACTTTTTCTGTACCATGACCTTCAGCTGTTGGAGCGAAGGTTTTGATGAGCCAAACACTTACAACGAAAGCTATTGGTAGAAGATAATAATAATGAAAATAACCTGAAGAGAAATCTACTTGATAATCTTCAGCTATCTGGATGCTTTTCAAGAAAAAAGTGATCACAAAACCGATAATGATACCAACAACGCTCGATAAAAAAATCCATTTTGCTACACTAAGAAAAATTGCAGTTTGTTCTGTAAGGTGCCTTTGCATATTTTCCTCGGTAAGATATTAATTGAAAAATTATAGCCCTTTTTAGGTAAATATATTTCACAAATCTTACATTTTTGTGTTTTTTGATAGATGAGGCACTTATTGTGAAGTTTTTACTTAAAAAGTAATTATGACTCCATGTCTTCTTTATCCATCGTCATAGCGACAGCTACGATTCCTACTAGAAATACTATGATTATTACTACATACACATATGCCATTAGTGCTCTTTTCTGTAATTGATGACATTGTCTTTTGTGAGATGTGAGAAAAGATCTTTTTGCTCTACACTTTTAAATG
>JALUXP010000062.1 GCA_027013295.1 Sulfurimonas sp. | reverse complement strand
CCAATCCGGGAGTAGAAGTAACCGCTACAGCCTTGAGCTTTTCAAAGTAGGGTTTACACTCTGCTAGTATCTTTGGGAGTGCCTCTGCATGAAGTCTTGCGGCAAGTTCTGGAACAACCCCTCCATAGACACTATGCTCTAACTCTTGACTTATCTTTTTGTGAAAGAGGAGTTTTTTTGTTTTTATCTCTGTGATAGCTATAGCACTATCATCACAAGAACTCTCGATGCTTAGTATCATGACAACCTCTCTCGTATCTCCAGATCTAACGCAAAAACATCATCAATGGA
The DNA here is from genome assembly GCA_027013295.1 of Sulfurimonas sp. GTDB lineage: Bacteria > Campylobacterota > Campylobacteria > Campylobacterales > Sulfurimonadaceae > Sulfurimonas. The sequence goes on along the minus strand of JALUXP010000062.1, from coordinate 13,012 downwards.
GTGGGGCAAATCTACATACTTTTCATAAGCTTGTATAATCATACGACTAATATCCATAAAACCAATCTCTTTTTTGATAAATTTTTCTATCGCTACCTCATTGGCTGCATTGATCACAACACCAGCAAGGGGGTTTTTTAGCAGTGCATCTTTGATCTCCCAGATGGGGTATCTATCTGTCATTATCTCTCGAAATTCTAAAGAGCCAACCTTACGCAAATCCACATGACCCAATATGCTCTCATCCATCTTTGCATCAAGTGCATAGGCGATAGGGAGTTGCATATTGGCATGAGCAAAGTGTGCAGTTGTAGAGCCATCTTTAAAGTTTATGAGTGCATGGATGAGTGACTTTGTCTCTATCACTGCATCAAACTCACTCACTCCATTTTTACCCCCACCAAAAAGCCACCGTGCTTCTAAAAGTTCAAAGATTTTGTTGACCATAGATGCACTGTCTATGGTTATCTTCTGCCCCATTGACCAGTTTGGATGCTTCTGAGTATCTGCTAGAGTTGCACCCTCAAGCCGTTTAATATCCCAGTCACGAAATGCTCCACCACTTGCGGTGATGATCATCTTTTGAACTGGTTTATCTTGTAGAAGATACCACAGCCCAAAATGCTCTGAATCTATAGGTTGAATTTTAGAAGTATCTATGAAAGCTCCACTTGCAACTAAAGACTCTTTGTTTGCGAGGGCAACTCTCTTGCCTGATGCTATAGCTGTAAGTGTTGGGCGAAGTCCTAAAAAACCTACAAAAGCATTAACAACTAAGTCACTTTTAGCATCTTTTATCACTTCTAAAACACTCTCTTGTCCCGCATATACTTTTGAGTGATTGACTTTTGGGATATCTGCTTTGTTGGCAATGACAACGAGCTCCGGCTTATGCTCTGCTATTTGCTCATTTAAAAGAGTGATGTTGCTTCCACAAGCTAAAACCTCAACTTTGATGTTGAACTTTTTAGCGATGATGAGGGTATTGACCCCTATGGAGCCTGTTGAACCGAGTAAGACCATATTAATTTTCCTCTACCATAGCTATATCTTGTGAGTTTAAGCCATAAAGTTTATATACAAGTATATCTATTTTTTTACCCATTATATTAACATTTTTTTCTAATTTTTCTACCGCTTCAAGCACCTCTATTTTTTCTGTAGCACTGAGTTTTTCAAGGTGTTTGTTGTAAGTTGCTATCTTCTCTTTTGCTACCATGATCTCATCTACAAGGGCGATGAACGGCTCTTGTGTGATTGTGTTTTTTGCCAAATCGTGGTATAATTGTTCCAATAAGTCTAAATGACGCCAGAAAGGCCTCGCTGGACTCAGGATGGAGAAATGGCCGCCCTCCCTTTTAGACTTATTTTTATAACGAAATCTTTTATTTAACTGCTTTGAAAAGTTTAAATCACCCATTACAAAAAACGATATTAGAAAATTTTCCTCATCTACGACATGGAAAAACCGATGCCCATCCATTTTTATCACATAGATATTTCTACCATCTTTAATATTTTCAAGCGTCTCGTCAAAAAGGTTAAAACTAAAAAGATAAGGAATTAATTTTAAATACTCTTTTAGTATCTCTTTATGTTCAGGTAAATCTTGAATCCACCCTCTATTTTTTGCATATAAAAACTCTGTCATATATATCTCTTTACTATCAAAAGAAGCTATGGCATACTTTATAGTTTTATTATATCTATCTTTTTTTGGCATGGTGAGGAGGTAGTCTGTGTTTTGTTTGTACTTTTCTATCGATTTCGGGATGGTTGGGATGGGGAGTTTGCCAACACCGTTTTCAAAATACTCATAAACTCCGCTACCTGTCTGTTTGCCTATACTTTTGTAGCGAAAATCAAGCGTTTTTGAATTTACAAGAGCCAAAAGGTATTTTAAACTCAAAGCACTGTTTGTATCAAAAATAACTGTCGTGTTTGTAAGCCCAATATATTCTTGTGTATCATCAAAACAAAAGATATTCTCTTTCGCACGGTAAGAACACCAGATTTTATCTAAATGGTAGTATTCTTTGTGCATTGGACGACTATATCGCCACCAAATTCGTCCTTCATTTTTTACAGTGGCACGATTTTCTAAAAACTCTTTATGCTCTAAAAGATGTTGTTGCATACAAAGAGGCAACTCTTCAAATGTTTCAATATCTTCAAAATATAAAATGTACTCTTTTAAACCTTCAATTGTGTACTTTTTAATAATCTCCCCACTCATCCGTTTTTTTACAAACTCACTTGGAAATTGTGAAGGATACTCTTTGAAGAGGAAGACTTTGTTTGCTGCGGTCTCCATCCCTTTACCAATTTTAAAAAGTTCATTGAGTTGTGCATAGTTGGCATCTATTTTCTCATTGAGTAGACTTATTTTTTTCTCAACAAGAGCGAACACATCATCTTTTTTAAGTTGCACTTCAAAGGAGTTTACTTTATCTGAAAGTGTTGCAACAATCTCACTCACTTCATAATTTTTCTCTTTAAAAGAGTATGCCTGAGCCATTGCATCTGTTTTTGTCGTATCAAGTATAAATATAGCAGAGGTGATGGAAGCATCTTCAAACACCATATATTTTTCAAAATTGACTATCTGCTCAATCGGAGCATTTTCTAGGATATAGTTTCGTAGTTTAGAAGCTTTTGCAGAGTGTAAAAAAGCGTTTGAGGTGATAAAACCCACTTTATGCTTTGTTATATCTATACCAAGAGCTACAAAATAAAAAAGAATATCACTTTTATCTTGCCAGATTTGTGGATATTTCTCTTGTATCTGTTGTGCTATGGCTGACTTTGCACCAAGTGTTTGGATGTTAAAATAGGGCGGATTCCCCATCACTACATCAAATCCACCATTTGCCATGATCTGGGGGAACAACTCATTCCAATCACTAAGAAGTGAATTTGCACATTTTATATTGTCCATCAGGTTAGAAAGTGGTCTATCTCTTTTTGCTGTTTGTAGCCATAAACTTAGCTTTGCGATGCCTACACTTGCCCCATTTATATCTACTCCAAAAAGATTTTTTTCTATGATTTGCTTATCTATGTCATGGTGCTCAAAAAGCCCTGCATCTGCTAGCTGCAACTCTCTTTGTATCCAACTGTGTTCCCCCAAAAGGTATCTGAAACTCTCTGTTAGAAATGCACCACTTCCACAAGCGGGATCAACTATCTTCAAATTTTCAAGATACTCTCTGTATAGATGCAGATCCCCTCTTCTTTTTTCTTTTGCTTTTTTGGTATCTTTTATATCTTCATAAAGTTTTAAAGACCTCTTTTTCCCTTTGCAAAGTTTTGCTACTGTGTTGTTGATGATATACTCAGTTACAAACTTAGGGGTGTAAAATACACCATCTTTTTTTCTAGTATCTACAACCTGATGCTCTTGATAAAGTGATTCTTTTATCTTCTCTAAGTCATTTAACGATTGTTCAAATATATGCCCTAAAACCTCTACATCAACATCATCACTAAAATCATACGCAGATAAATGAGATAAATCATCTTTGATAATGTTATCATCTATGGTTAAGCTTTCTAATAGCTCATCAGGTTTAAAGAGATTGCCATTATATTTAGGAATATTTACCTTAGAATTTCCAATATCTATAAAATGAAAGTATTTTTTATAGTAGCTATAAAGTGGGGTATCTTCTCCCCACTCCTGAGCATTTACATACTGTTTTATGATTGCATCTATACTATTGGCAGGTATCAATCCTCTATCTTCTGCAAAAAGTATAAACATAAATCTATCTAAAAGTTTATTTGCACACTCAAATATAACCTCTTTTGGTAACTCTTGATTGTTTTGTATAAGATTGTTTAAAAGTTTTAGTCTGAAGCTACTGTACTCTTTATAAACCTCTTTTGTTATCTCATCTTGTGATTTTGAGAGATTTTTAAGTCTTGCTATCTCGTTTGTTTGTAATGATGTTTGATTGAGCAGTGCATAAAGTGTCGTGTAGCTTTGGGATTGTGTCATATTGAGAGAGAAACATACCTCGCTACTCTCACTGTAGATATCTAGCTGTTTAAAGTTTGAAACTACAACATACTTACAAGTTGGCTTTTCGTTTTTGTATCTGAACGCCTGAGCGATAATATCACGGTTGGAGATCTTTTTATCGCTTGATTTGAGTTCAATAATGGCGATGGGATTATTAGAGTCATCATACACAACACCATCTGCTTTTTTCATATCGGTTGTGTTTTTTACCTCACGGACAGTTCTCTCCCAATGGAGCATCTTTGATAAGAGCATGATAAACTCAGCACCATTGGCATCTTCAGCGATGAAAGATGCTTTATTTACAAATGTATAAAGGGGGTTATATTTTGGCGGAGCAAATGATTTTACAAAATTTTTAAGGAGTGATTTTTGGAACATCTGCTCTACACAAGCCCTCGCAGAAGCACTAACATAATGATAGAACCAAAAAGATACCCATCGATGCGATCAAGAATGCCTCCATGTCCGGGGAGCAGATCTCCACTATCTTTTACTCCAGCTGCACGCTTAAGTGATGATTCGTATAGGTCACCAAAAATAGAGCTTATAGAGACGGCTAAAGATATCACCAAAGATGTCCAAAAATCAACAAAAGTTAAACCTAAAAACATCCCACTAATGGTCGCAACAACGATGCCACCAACAACACCCTCCATAGTTTTGTTTGGGCTTGTCTCACAAAAAGGGGTTTTTCCGATGCTTTTACCAACGGCATACGCACCAACATCAGTCATCGCTACTACTACAAGGAGCCAAAGCAGTGTTACAACGCCATACTCTTGGTACATAGTAAAAGTAAAAAGGATTCCCGCTGTTGGGTAGATAAATGGAAGAAAATATTTCCATTCTACATCTTTGTTAAAAGCAACGACTGAAGCATAAAGTACACCTGCAATAACAAATAGGTCATCACCATAAGGGTAGATGCCTGCAAGCAACCAAAGCCCACCTGCATAGTAGATAAGGGAGTCATCATGGAGATCAAAAAGTCTATTGGCTTCTTTAAACGCTAAAAGATAGATAGCACCGAAAAATATCCACATCAAAAAGAAGTTGTCAATCCAACCTATAAAAAGTACCGCTAAAGCTAAAACTACACCTGTTTTTATTCTCTCATTGTGACTCTCAAACATTCAAACTTCCTAAAAATTATAAATTTGATGTAATTATACTGTAATATCTAATTTATACGCTGAAGAGAGGTTCTGGGGTTCTGTATCTTCCTCTTCATGTATCTCATGCTCCGCTCTTGCATTTTCTTGGTCAGATTCATTTTTCTGATGTTCACGGTCTGGGTCAACCTCTTGGTTTTCCTCTGTAGGACGAACCTCTAAAACTTTTTCATCTTTTTCGTTGACAGCAGCTTGTGCTACCATATTTTGAAAATTGACTCGGTTATCATGCGCATTTGCGACAGAGGCTACACCTGCTGTTTGTTGGTTCACAAAGATCACATTGCCGACTGCACCTAATGACATGGTAACTCCTTTAATTTATTTCATAAATTCAAGGGACCTCTATTTTTTAGTCCCATAAAGGAACAAGTCCCTTTATTGCGTTAGCCACTGAGGCACTAAAGCTTCGCCTAAAGGCGAGAGTACCATCCTATCATCTATCTAGTATCTACCTCTATGGTTTTGTATTTGTTATACAAAACATTTGCACCATTTTGGATAGTTACTTCTCTTCTGGGAGTATAATCGACCAAATAACGATCTTTTGAAGCACTCGTAAAATCTACACAGAGTCTTGCAGCCGCTTGGATGATGTTTGTCGGTAGATTTTGTTTGTCTGTTGTGATGAGAACATGCGTAGAGGGTTGGTCTCTAAGATGCAACCAAATATCTTTTGCTCTTGCTTTTTGAAGCAAAGTGATGTTGCCTTTTTCATTTTTACCAAGCTGTACTTTGTAGCCCTCTATCCAAAACATCTCGATGCTATCATCTATTTTTACTTTTTTACTTTTTAATTGTTTTGGGAAAAGAAGCTCTATCTTAGCTACATCTTGTGCATCTAAAATGGTGTTGATGAAAAGCTCGGTATGTTTTATCTTTGAGGCTAGGGATTCTTTTTGGATATGGAGATGGGCTGTTTTTTGTTTTGCTTTTTTACTGCGTGTAAAAAGATGGTTTGAGATTGCTGATGGGTTTGCAAATTTTTTCTCTAGTGCTATCTCAATAGTAGAGCCATCATAATCTTCTAGTTCTAAAATCTTTGTATAGGGTTTGATCTTGTGAAGGTTTGCTAAGACTAGGTTTCCATGATGCTCTAAGCGTTTTACTTCTACTTCTAACTTCTCCTCATCATCCAAGTTCTTATAGAGTTTTTGTAGCTTTTTAAGCTTTTTATTGAGTAAAGCCACTTTTTGCTTCTTGAGCATCTCAAGTTTACCACTTTGCTCTTTTGTGTAAACCTCATACAAAAACCTCTCAACATCATCAAGTGGATACTCTTTAGCTACAAAAGGTGCTGGTGGGACATCAAGCAGTTTTTGTCCCACTCGAACCTCACGAAAAGAGGAAAACAGATCCACATGCCGCAAAGCTTCAAGCACAATATCTTGTGCATCTAAAATGATGATATTTGTGTACTTTCCTGTAAACTCAAACTGTAAAAAAGTTATCTCCTCTTTGTAAGCAGAAGCGATTGAGGTTTTAAAACGCACTATCTTGTCATCATTTACAAGCTCAACACCAAGCACATTACAACGGTTAAAACGCTTTGAAAGCACTACATCAAAAGGAGCGTTATAAACCTTACTTCGAGGGTAGGACTCACACCGAAACATAGAGGAGTTTGAACGAGTCATATTGAAGTAAAGCTCGTCATTTTTGTCAAAAACAACTTTCACAATGCTGTCACTCACTCTATAAATAGCAGAGATCTTTTGAAAGTTTTTTAGGTAAGTGATGATCTGTTTAAGGTGTGAGAGTTTCATAAAGGTAGTTTAGCAAAATAACACTTTGCTAAAGTAACATTGAGTTAAGTTTTGCCTTGTCTTGCCTCCATTTTACTCATAAAAATATTTAGAATCAATATTAAAATTATTTTATAAGATAACTTTATATAATAAAGTGTAAAATACACTATCAATTATTCAAAAAGGAACATATCTCATGTTACATCCAGCCATAGCGCATTTCGCCATCTCACTACCAATCATCTCTTTAGTTTTAGGTTTTTTATACCTTTTCAAGCCATCTGAAATAATGTCAAAAATCTCTACACGATTTTTAGTTTTTGGAGCTCTTTTTGTCATTGCAGCATATTTTACAGGAAAAGAGGAAGCAAAAGAGGTGTTTAACACACTTTCACCTGATGGAAAAGCCGATCTAGTGCAACATGCAAAACTTGGTCTTTACCTTGCTATAGGCATGGGTCTTACTGCTGCTATGAAAATGTTCGGATGTTTTAAAAAGATGTTCAAAGTTGAGCTTAGTGCTGTAGTGATTCTTCTAGTGCTTACAGGGGCTATCTTTTTCCAAGGCAAACTCGGTGGAGAGCTTACATTTGAGCACGGTGCACATGTAGCTAAATATGTTGATGGACAAAAATGTCTTAAAGAAGCAGCTGAAATGGCTGATGATGATGAAGATGAGGATGAAGACGAGTAGGTGCTACACCAAAATCTTGCTTGATACTGCCACCACTGCGCTCTCAGAGCGTAGTACCATCGGAGTATCGAGTCGAAATACTTCTAAAGCACTTAAAAATTCTTTCTCACTTTGAGAGAAACCGCCCTCACAGCCTATAACTACTGTACGAACATCGCTTATCTCATCTAATGTTTTCTCTACAAAGTCAAAAATCTTGGCATCCTCATTGAGAGTGATAAAACTTTTTAAACTCTTTGACTCTTCAAGAATGATTTTATGAGTAGAGCCACATTGTTGCATAGATGCTTCTAGGATTCTGTCTAATCTTTTATAGTCTATTTTAATATTTCGTTGAGAACGCTCACACTCTATAAAAGTTATTTTATGCACACCTATCTCACTCAGGCTTGGCAATACTTTTTCTATACTCTTAAAATCAACCTTACACCAACCTATGTGCAAATCTTTTTTTGATTTTATTTCTAACAACTCTGAGTGCATCAACTCTAAGAGTGCTTTTTTCGGCTCTAATTCTTTAATCTTGTAAGAGTGAAGTGTCTTGATATCTTTAGAGGAGCGAAAAGAGAGTAGGTCACCGAGTTTATGTCGACGCACCTTTATGAGGTACTTGTAAAGTTCCCCTTTAAGCATGAGATTTTTAGCACCTGCATCCTCATGAAAGGTATAGATCAAAAAAGCATCCCTATATAGATCGCCAAAGAGATACTAAACTCACTTAAGAGTATCTTCATAGAAAACTTTTTATACTCTAAGAAACTTGCAAGATCCTTATTCATAATGTAACGCAAAGCTTTTGAGCGTTTAACTTCTAAGACTATCAGCACTACTGCGAAAACTATCATGATAATATTTGCTAGAGTAAACTCCAAATGTTTTGCTGCCATCATCACAACACCCGTAAAGATAATCGCCCCAATAGCTGTAATGCCCATCGGATTAAAAAGCATATTGAACTTTCTGTAAGGTTGCACCTCTTTTGCTGTGAAAATCTTATATATATTTATACTAATCACGCCTAAAATAACCAACACACTAAAGTTGTGTGTTACAATACTCATATTATACATCTCGTTCATTAAAACCCTATATTACGCTATTTTGTCGTTTAAGTTTAGAAAGTGTAGTGTCGTATCTATTTTCACTACAAATCAAGAGCTACAAACTCAAATATATAGAATTTTACCATAATATCACTTAGATAAAAAAACAATACTAGCCAATATTTGAGAATGTTTCTTTTTGTAAATTGATTTTTTTGTTTATCTTAATTTAGCTTTTTTCTATAGATATCTACTATCTTTGTAACTACCAAGTCAGAGGTAACATTAAGTGAAGTTCGACACATGTCAAGAATCCTATCGACTGCTACTATGACTGCTATATACTCAGTTGGCAGACCGAGTTGGTTGAGTATGACCACCATCATCACTAAAGATGCACTTGGGAGTGCAGCGACTCCAACACTCAGAGCCACTACGGTAACCCCAAGTAAAACTTGATCGCCAAAGCTCAAATCAACCCCAGCCAAATTTGCTATATATAAAACGGCTATGCTGAGATATGCAGCTGTTCCATCCATAGAGACTGTCGCACCAAGAGGGAGAACAAAAGAGGCTGTTTTTTTATCCACATCACCCATCTCCTGCGCAATCCTCATAGAAACAGGAAGTGTAGCTGCTGAAGATGCGGTGGAAAATGCCATGATGGGTGCTTCCCTTACATCTGAGAGGTATTTGTAAGGGTTTATCTTACCAAAGAGAGCAAGAATCGAGGGGAGTGTGATGATGGCATGAAACAAGATGACACCTATAACAAGTAAGATATATTTCCAAAGACCTAAAATCACATCTATACCCTGCTCGGCTATAACATAAGAGATGAGGGAGAAAACGCCTATGGGTGTGAGGAGGATAATCCACTCAGCCATTTTAAGCATCGCATTGGCTACTCCGTTGAAAAAACCCATCATAGGCTCTTGCTCTTTTGGTTTGAGGTAGAGGGATGCTACCCCAAACATGATGGCAAAAACGATGATTTGCATCATCGAACCGTGAGAAAATGCAGAAAATATATTTGTAGGGATAAAACTCAGCAACATTGCTTCAAGAGAAAAGGGCGCTATAGTCTCAGCCTTTGCGAACTCTAATCCAGCATTACTAGAGAGTTCCCCAACTTCAAAGATATTCATAGCTACTATAGCGAGAAGTACAGCTAAAGCAGTTGTAAGAAGGTAAAGTCCTATAGTTTTGAGTCCAATATCTTTAAGCTCTTCAAGTGAGCCAAGTCCAAGTATGGCTACGAAGATACTCGAAAAAACAAGGGGGATGACAAGCATTTTTAGGAAGTAGATAAAGGCTGTCCCAATAACTTGTTGTTTAAGTGCTAAGTCTGGTAAAAATATACCAAACAATATTCCCGATATGATGCCGAGGATGACAAGAGTATTTGTCGTTGCAAATTTTTTAATTCTTTTAATCATACAAGTATTATATAATATATTTATGAAAAAAGAGATTTTAAATAATAGCTATGAGATACTAGAATTTTTTGCAGTTAGATATGGTCTAAAGAGACTAGAATTTTTTGTTAAAGATGAGCTTTTAGAGTCTATGGGTTACAAAGCCTTTGTAGATATTGCTGGGATTCATAGATATAAAATGCTCACTCCAAAAGAGCATAAAGAGGGGCTTGTAGAATTTAGGTTTGTAAAACTAGATGCAACAAGTAGTTTTCATAAAACAAAAAACTCACAGGAAAAATATGGGGTAGAGAGTGAGTTTTTTCACATAGATAAGCTAGCTCAACCGAGTTTTCTCTACCACTACCAAGAAGCTTTAAAGTTTTGTGATGTAGCTTCAAAGGAGAGCATCTTAAACCTTGGGGTCAACAAAGCCGATGAGTTTGAGGTGATAGAGAAGATGCTCTCTGTTGATGTTTTGCAACAAAAGAGAGTTGTAGGTGTGGACTATAGTGCATCTATTATAGAGTATGCACAGAAGAGATTTCCTTTTGCTCAGATGCTCTCTGCAGATATCAATACCTTAGAAAAAGAGGAACTTGGAAGATTTGAGCTCATCATAAGCATAGGCACTTTGCAAAGTTCCAACATCAACTTCAATGAACGCTTCATGTCCATCTACCAAAATCTCTTAGAAAAAGATGGAGCTATCATCTTAGGATTTCCAAATTGTCGTTGGATAGATGGGGAGATGGTCTATGGAGCAGTAGCTCCAAACTACAACTTTGCAGAGATGAGCTTAGTGCTCAAAGATATCCACTTTTGCAAAAAATACTTGCAACAAAAAGGTTACAGAGTGGTGATAACAGGAAAAGATTATCTCTTTTTATCGGCAAGAAAAATAGGGAAATAGATAGCATCTATGTAAAACTTTTAAGTGATGAGGTTGTAGAGTCTCAAAAAATAGTGTGCATTGTTACTTAAAAAATCCCACTGTGATATCACTTTCAAGATAGTCATCCTTTAAATGGAGATGCTCTACCTCTAGTTCCTTAGCAATGAGTTTAATATCTTGTGTAGTGAGGTAGTTGTATGTCTGGCTTTGTTCGTCACCATGCAAAATGTTAAAGATAAAGCCTTTGTTCGCAGCACTATAACAATGGTAGATAAACTCTAAGGTTTCTTCTCTCTCAAGTGTGTTCATTGCCCCACTACATACAACATAGTCTACTTGAGGGATACTTTCTTTAGTAAGGTCAGCAAGAATGATTTCACAGCCTGTATTGTTTGAAGCGATGGCTACCATATCTTGGAGAGCATCTACCCCTATGTAGTTTTTTGGTTCTTTGTTTTTCTTTTGTAAGTAGGGGTAAAGGTCGCCAAAACCACACCCTGCATCTAGGAGTGTAAACTGTTGCATATCTTTTGGAAGAAACTCTAAGAGAATTTTAAATCTGAGCTTTTGCGAAGATGCACTATGCCAGTTCACACCTTTGGCAGTGGTACCATACATCTCGATGGCTGAGGTATAAAACTTTTTGTTGTCTATCTTTGGCATAATACTAAAAGTCAGTAGTCTTTAATGATGCAGGGGATATCATCACTTAGTTTGAGTTCATTAAACTTATCTATCTCTTCGTTCATCACCTCTGTTGAGTGTTGAAGTGTGAGGTTAAGTTCCTCTTGGGCTTGGGTTACTAACTCTCTTTGTTCATTCTGCATTATTTTAAATTTATTGAGTGTTTCGATGAAAAATTTTTTATCCTCTGTAAGGAGGATAATATCCATTTTTTTTACCCATTTTCTCTCAGGTTTTCCATTTTTGTTAAATTCAAAGATGATGTGTTCATTGCTTTTTGAGGCTATATATTTTTCAACGATAAAACCTACAAAATGGTTGAGTGGGGCATCGTGTTGTTGTTTGATGACATAGTACATGATTAAAGCTCACTTTCTAAAGAATAAGATGTTGTTTTTAAGATGGCAGGGTCTTTTTCACTTATGGTGCCATCTGGTGTATCAAGGATGATCTCTACCTCACAAGAGAGATACTCAGAGGTTGTGAGTGGTGTAAAATCATGGTCTTGAAAAGCCGCTTTTTTAGCATTTAAGATGATGCCATCTATCAGAGCTATATCAGGGTTATTGGTATTTGAACTGCCTCTAAGTTTGCCTTCTATGAAAAGATTGAGTCTCGTTGCTATCTTCCTATCAAGGAGAGGATGCTCCTCTATGAGGGCATCTCTTTTGATGTTAATTTCAGCTTGGAGTACCTCTTGGATGGAGTCACGAGCGAGTTGCAGTAGTACCGAACGACCCATAATGACTCCCTTTTTTTGTATCTTTGTAAACCATTATACCAAATTATGTCCTATTGTTTATCACCTTGATGACTACCATGACACTAATCACTTGAAAGAGTGCAGCTAAAATAACGGCATAATAGTGCAGTAAATCTATGGAGTTTGCATGGTATGCAAGTGTCGCCATTGCTATAAGGAGGGTGAGTGGCATTGAGTGGGAGAGCCCCATAAGTATAGAGTCTCGAACTCCTAGTTGTTTGTAAAAAACAAAAGAAGCAAGAATGCGTATGAGTATCATTGCAAGGGCAATCTTGAGAGCTATAGAGATAAGTCCATTCATAAAGAGTGAGTCTAAGTTAAAAGTAGTACCAATATGGATGAAAAAGATAGGGATTAAAAATCCAAAACCAAAGGCTTCAAGCTTTTGTGGTAACTCTTTTTTATGCTCAAAGTAGGTAGGTATGAAAATACCAGCCAAAAAAGCACCAAAAGCGAGTTCAAGGTTGAGATAAAGCATAGCCCCTAGTAAAAGAAAAAAGATACCCATTGAAAGTCGGATATCTTGTTCTTGGTTGTCATAATGGGGCATGAGATAGGTCGATATGGT
>JALUXP010000061.1 GCA_027013295.1 Sulfurimonas sp. | reverse complement strand
ACCCCACTCATGTGAAGAAAAAGAGATGAGCACTCTTTGACGATCCTTAGCATTTAAGGAGATGTAGGACTTTTCATAGATCTCTAAAGCTTCTTCATTGAGCCATGTAGCACCATCTTTAAGGTAAGTTTTTTCATCCTCATCTATGCGAGAGTGAGCGAAGATGATGAGCATATATTTATCTGGATTTGCTTGAGGGAAAAGGTCGTTTTGCATCTGTTTAATAGTTTGAAGTGTACCTGTTGCTTCAGAGAATTTCTCCTTTGAAGCAAACCATATTACAGCTGAAGTGATGACCCCAGCAAGTAAAAAATTTCGTCTATTACTTTGTATTCTCATAAGGAGATTATAACTAATTTTTCTTACCAAAGATCACTCTATCGAGAGAGATCTTTCCAGAACCCTCAGCGACAAGTACAAGTAAAAAGATGATGTAGTAAAGTGGCATCTCAAAACCATTTTGAAGCACAACTAAAGTTCCTGGAGTCTTTACACCATTGACCCATGCATCTACTATCTCACTACCAGCTTGGATCATTGCGTATCCATTTTCGCCATGAACAGTGGCTATCGCTACAAACATGATGATGATGAGAGGCACAGAGATAACTCTCGTAAAAAGCCCTAAAGTTAGTAAGACTACACCTAACATCTCTGTCGATGCTGCCATATATGCTTGCATAGTTGGAAATGGAATACCCATCGACTCAAACCACATAGCAGTTGAACTCATGTCTGACCACTTCATCATAGCTGGTTCATAAAAATTGTAAGCTATGATGAGCCGAACAAACAACAGCGAGATTGACTTTACATTTGAAACAACATCAACAAATCTCTCATAATATATCTTACACTCCATGGTATATCCTTTTTAGGAAAATTTTCCTTTATTTGAAAAAATTATACATTTTCAGTGTGTAGTTTGTGTGTAGCTATAAGTTAGGTATTATAATTTGTTAGCTATACTAAGGCTATCTAATGATGAGAGGGAGAAATGAAAAGTAGATTATTTACTCTATTGCTTAGTTTTATCTCCCTTTTAGATGCTGATATTTCGATGAATTACAATCTGGACTATGAAAACTTAAAATTCAAGTATCGAGATGCAAGCAACTCAAAACTTCAAATTATCTCATCCGATGAAAGAAAAGCTCTTTATACCATTAGAGATAAAGCTTATCTAGTGACTGTTCATAATAATAAAGCATCAACAAAACTGATCAAAACAAAACCTAAACCAAAAATAGCTATCAATCAAAATAACCTAAACTACAAGATAAGAAAATACAAAAAACAAAAACTCATATCAGGCATACTTGGCACTAAATGGATGGTTTATGGTAACGAAGGGGGTCAAGTATATAGTCAAATCATCTATGTATCAAAGAATCCTAAAGTTGTAAAAGCTATCAATGCAATGTTCGATGCTCTTTCAAAGACAACCGATGACGCAAATATGAGATTTAACTTTTTTGAGATTGAACCTGATTATGTCATCATCGAGGCAGAAGGGATGCATCTTAGGTATTTTCAAGAGCTTATGCTTCCTTTAAGTGAATACATTTTACCAAAGTCACCAAAACCAAGTGCCTATTTTAAATAGTGTGCAGACTTTGTGTAGCACTATTGTGCTATACTCCTAGACTAACCCTAGTTATAAGGATAAGAATGCTTAAAAAATTAAGTTGTAACATGAAACCTTTTGATGCACTTATGCGTTTTATATTGGCTACTATCATAACTTTTATCTCTTTATATGAACAAGACTACTATCTCCTTATTGTTGGTGCTATCATATACTATACCGCTTATACAAAATTTTGTTTTGTCTATTATTTGTTCAAAATCAATGAGCGATTTAGCATAAAAAACTACTACCTTTCTTTTCTGCCAAAACACAACCCATCCGCGGCTATCATGTTTTCTGCTAATGGAAAAATTGTTTTTAAAAATAGAGCTACAGATGCAATGTTTGACTTTATCGGCTCAGCTACTGACCTTAACATTCAAAACACCAAAGAGATGATTGCAAATAATCTCTCTCATACTGTGATCCATAAACATAACCAAAACAGATATAAGATTGAACTGATAGGGCTCTCTCAAGAGAAAATATTGCTCGCTTACTTTACAGATGTAACAGAGATTTTTGAACTCAACGATGCCATAGAGGACACACAAAGAGAAGTTATCTACGCTATGGGGGAGATAGGGGAGACCCGCTCAAAAGAGACAGGTAACCATGTCAAAAGAGTCGCAATATACTCTGAAATCCTTGCAAGACTTCATGGACTAAGTGAGGAGGAAGCCTCTCTTTTAAAGATGGCATCCCCTATGCATGACATAGGTAAAGTTGGCATCCCTGATGCTATACTCAATGCTCCAAGGAAACTCACCAAAGAGGAGTTTGAGATCATGAAGACTCACGCAACTCTAGGTTATGATATGCTAAAAAGCTCTAACAAACCCATCCTCCAAGCTGCAGCCATCGTTGCTCATGAGCATCATGAAAAGTATGATGGAAGTGGCTACCCAAATGCAACTCGTGGAGAGGAGATCCACATCTATGGTCGCATCACAGCTATTGCAGATGTTTTTGATGCTCTTGGTTCTGAGCGAGTGTATAAAAAAGCATGGGAACTTGAGAAGATTTTAGAGCTTTTCCGCCAAGAGGGTGGAAGACATTTTGACCCCCATCTTGTAGAATTATTTTTAGATAATTTAGACCAATTTTTACAAATCAGAGATCAGTTTAAGGATGCGTAGTGAACCACTTTAAAATATTTTGTGAGATAATGCTCTCAAGAGGTGTCGTTATTAGAGCTCTTAAAGTTGCCTTTGTGGTAGGCACTTTATTAAATCTGATAAATCAAGGAGATATTTTATTAAGCCTTGATCTTGCAAACTTAAACCAAGTAAAATTTCTACTTACTTATCTTGTTCCCTACTCTGTTACCACCTATACTGCTGTTGTTTTAAAACTAGAGTTCGTCATTGGTTCAAAGTCAAGCGTAGAAGCAGATCTGATATGTAAAAGTTGTGGAGTTACTAAAATCCATATAAAGAAAGATGAGCTCATCCCTGAGTGCCCTAACTGCGGTGTGAAAACGCATTGGAAACTCACTAAATAATATGAACAAGGATATATACAATGTTTGGTATGATTAAACTAAAAGAAAATGAAGTTATAGTAACAAAAGAGTCATTGCAAGAACTAGAACAAAAAGCCAATGAGATTCATAATCATGATGAGGATGCCTCATTAACAACAGCAAATACCATCTTCAAAAATGCACAAAATGTCAATAGTGCATCAAAAAATAGACTCACCAGTATAGAAAAAACGCAGTCTATCATAGATGGTTTTATAGGCAAATCTGTTGAGGTAAAAAACACCACTTCACGCTCACAAGAAACTGCAGCCCAGACCCTCACATCTACACAAACAAGCAATGAGTTTATCAACCGTCTCTCAGATACTTTAGAAAAAAATCATGAACTGACAACTGAGTTTCAAACACAACTCTCTGAACTCTATGACAAGATTAACGATATCAACACCCTTGTTGTCACCATCAAAGATATCGCAGACCAAACAAACCTCTTAGCCCTCAATGCTGCCATAGAAGCTGCTCGTGCAGGGGAGCATGGTCGCGGTTTTGCTGTTGTGGCTGACGAAGTTCGTAAACTCGCAGATAGTACCAACAAAGCCGCAGATCAAGTACAAGTGGAGATGAGCATAATACGCGGCATCTCTAGCGATGTAACTGAGCGTCAAAATGGTATGATAGAGGGGATAGAAGAAAGTGTAGAGATCGCTTCACAAACGGTAAATATACTTACAGAGTTAGGTGAACATGCCAAAGAAAACATCCAAGAAGTCACAACCACTTTAGGGATTATAGATGCACAACTCCAAGACTCACAAGTGATTCATGATGATATGTGTGTCCTTGTTGATGACACTAAAGATGCTATAGATGGTTCACAAAAAAATATAGACCTAGCTACAAACCTCATTAATGCTCTAGAGGAGTAAAATATTGTGGAAGAAAGTAGAGCGTAAAAGCTCTACTTAGATTGAAGTTTTAACTTTGTTGCTTACTTAGAACCGCATTTACCTGAGCCACATTTACCAGCTCCACATTTAGAAGCTTTTTTCTCTTTCTTAGCAGATGAACTACTAGATTTACCAGCTCCACATTTAGAAGCTTTTTTCTCTTTCTTAGCAGATGATCCACCACATTTACCAGCGCCACACTTCATCGCTTCAGCACTTAGTGAAGTCGCCCCTAATCCTAAAAATAGTGCAGCACCTACAAGAAGTGCAGAAAGTTTTAACTTACCCATTTGTATATCCTTTTGAAATTATTTGAAAGAATTATAGCGTTGAAGTGTGTAATCTTTGTGTAGTCAAAGAGAGGCACTTAATGCTATTTTTTAAATTTATGCTAAAATCTTTCAAAGGATTGATTTTGAATATTTTACTGATGGAAGATGATGCTGTTTTGAGTGATATTATTTTAGACTATTTAAGAGAGTCTTGGAATGTTGATTATGCCTACAACTCGCAAGAGGTTTATGCTAAGCTTGAGACAAATAAGTATGACCTTTTTATCTTTGATATCAATGTGTCGGGACAAAATGGTTTAGATCTACTCAAAGAGTTGCGTGAGTTTAACGATACAACACCAACCATCATCATAACTGCCTACACTGACACCAAGTACCTTAAAATTGCTTTTGAGTTGGGTGCTTGTGACTATGTGAAAAAACCTTTTGCACTTGAAGAGCTTAGTGCACGCATCAAAAATACTCAAAAGATTTTTCATATCAAAAATGAAGCTTGCATAGAGATAGATACTCAAATAACTTTTTGTCCAGACAAAAGACAGATCAATAATAATGGAGAGATTTTCACACTAAGCTCTAAAGATGCAAAGATATTGGAATATCTACTCAATAACCCCGCAAGACTTATCTCTACTGAAGAGCTCACTCAAAATATTTGGGACTTTGACAATATCCCAAGTGATGCCACCATTCGCTCACACATAAGAACACTCCGTGAACTTATCTCAAAAGATAAGATTAAAACTGTTCGTGGCAATGGATATATCTATGAATAAACTGACACAAAAATCTTTTTGGCAATTTTTATCTCTCTATCTTGTCTCATCGACTATACTTCTCTTTACTTCAAGTTACTGGTTTTACTCTGCACAAACAACGATGCAAAAAAGTTATGACTACTATAAACTCAAACATATTGCTGATGAGGTGAGTGCAGAGGTGATAAAATCCCACATGATGAAAAGAGCCCTCTCTCTCAAGATATACGATAATGCAAGTGTCGGTCTGTATGATAAAAAACATACTCTTGTTTATGGAAGTTCTCAACAAGATATTGATTTTTCCAAAGACTACTACATGAGAGATAAAATATTTACAGTGATCTCAGCTGGGGTATCTGGACATCTTGGGGTTACTTATGTAGTAGTACAAAGTACCTCTTGTGCAAGTTCACTTAAAGATATAAAAGAGGAGATATTTTTAGTCACGACACTTATTTTTATGTTCATTCTCATTGTCTCTGTTGTCTTGGGGAAGATATTTTTACGCCCTATCAAAGAAAAGATGCAAGAGATAGAAAACTTTGTTAAAGACACTACGCATGAGCTCAACACCCCTATTAGTGCTTTGATGATGAGTACCTCAAGAGCAAAAACAAAAAAAACTTATGATGCAAAGATCATACAAAACATCTCCATAAGTACCAAACAACTCTATGACATCTACGCTTCTCTTAGCTATTTAAGTTTTGAGACTAAAGAGGAGAATGAAGAGCTTAGATTTGATGTAGTAGTGAAAGAATCCATAGAATACTTCAACGAACTCTTAGAGAAAAAAAATATCTCTCTTGAATTTGTTCATGAGAGTTGTATGCTCAACATAGCTCCAACAAAAGCTAAAATGCTCATAAACAATCTTCTCAGTAATGCTATTAAATATTCTCGTCCAAACTCACAAATATATGTAGAAACATCACAAAAAAAACTTATTGTCAAAGATGAGGGGATAGGAATAGCCAAAGATAAACTCAGTAGCATCCTAAAAAGATTTACAAGAGCAAATGACTATGCGGGCGGCTTTGGAGTAGGACTCAACATCATAGATGAGATCACCAAAAAATACTCTTATAAACTCAAGATAAACTCCACCGAGGGGCAAGGTACAGAGGTGATTGTGTTTTTACATACCTAAAGTTTTTATTGTTCTAAGCAATACTTCTCGAATCAAGCCCTTGCTTAATCGAATCATTGATCTCCATCTTATACTCAGGGTTACGCTTTGAAAGCTCTTTATCAAAACTGATGATGATATCTTTGTCTGTATTTGGGTGGCGACATATCATAATGAGTATCTCCATATAGTCATCAAAAAGAGGATTCATTCTTGAACCTAACTTCTTTGGAATACTCCCATGATATTTGATGACATCATCAAGAGCTTGTTTGAGTTGTTCTTTTGTGGAGACCCTATTTCTGATAATATATCTCAATGATTCTAAATCCGTTTTCTTCACAGGTTTAGATTTTGTTGTATATATTTTCTTTTTCTGCTTTTTCTTTTTTGCTGGCATGACTAAAATCAACACCAATATCCCTAAGATAACCACTAGGCCTATAATTGTTTGTATAAGTAAGGTAATGTCCATTTTTACAACCATTGTAATTTTATTTGTAATTATACACTTTATTTTTTGAAGGAGAATTATTTTAATAACTAAATACTGTATAAGAAGGGGAAAGTGGTGGTTTCGGAGAGATTCGAACTCTCGGTAGATTGCTCTACACATCCTTTCCAAGGATGCACCATCGGCCACTCGGACACGAAACCATATTGCAAATGAAATTCTATCTAATTTAACTTAACAAAACTCTTATAGTAAATAGTCCTTATAGCTGTACTTCCCTAAATCTATATAAAATTTATTGTTTAAGACAATAACCCTTGCATCCTTTTTTGCATTTTCTTTAAATCTTACTTTTATTTTTTTGCGTTTGTTTTTTGAAAAATCTCTTGTTTTTAAGTATTTGTTTAAAGAGGTGAGTATGCTTTGCTCACTTGTTGTGAAAGATTTGGCTTTTTTGAAAGTTGGGAGTTTTACTTTAGGATTTTTTTGTTTTTTTGTTTGTTTGAACTTAGTTCTTGTTTGTTTGCTTGAACTTAGTTCTTGTTTGCTTGAACTTAGCTTTTCTTTACTTGAAACTTTCGATAGGTTGGACTCTTCGAGTCCATTTTCCTTAGAACTATGTTCGATTATGTCAGCATCAATTTCATTTGCTTGTGTTGGAGTGCCAAGCATAAACTTAGAAGATATTGCACCAATAATGCTCTTGAGTTGTTCATCTTTATCTTTATAAATTTGCTCTATCTTGATGCGTTCTTCTATGAGCATCTGCTCTTTTTGATCTCTAAGTGAGCGTGTTTCGACTTCGAGCTTTTCTACTTTTTCTTGGAGTTTAGTATTTTGTTCTTTGAGTAGGTCATAGTATCTGTCATCATATTTTTGGGTTGTTTTTGATGCTCTTTGAGTCATTGATTTGGCACGAGGTTTTTTTGGAGAGGATTCTGTTTTCACACTTGCATTTTCATCTACAAAAACATACTTCTCTCCATCTATCATCTCAACAAGTAAAGAACCCCTTCTTACTCTGTTGTGAATAGCCTCTTTTGAGACTCCAAAAAGCTCTGCAGCTTCTGCTATAGTCATTTTTTGCATCTGACATCCCTTTTTAAGTTTTTTTCAACGCATATTGTCAAAAACAAGGGGTGCATCCCACTCACCCTGCTTTATCTCAGCCATCACTTTTTGTAAGTCATCGAGTTTTTTCCCCTTAACTCGAATACTATCACCCTCTATGAGAGCAGTCACTTTTAACTTCATCTTTTTGATGTCTGCTGTGATTTTTTTGGCTTCTTTGGACTCTATGTAGTCAACAACTTTAAAAGTTGCTTTACGGTTTCCACCAGAACTATCTTCAACTCGTAATTCATCAAGAACTTTAGAGTTAAGTCCTTGTTTTAGAAACTTACTCACAACTATATCTTTAAGAGCATCAAGTTTGTTATCGCTTGAAGCGATGAGTACCAACACCTTTTCCTTCTCTTTGAAGTTGATTTCGTAAGAAGTTCCTTTAAAGTCATAACGGTTAGCGACCTCACGATCCACGAGGTTTATCGCATTTTTAAAGTTTTGCATATCTATCTTTGCACTTATGTCAAAGGAGTGTTCTGAAGCCATAGCGTAAGCCTTTTATATTTTATAAGTGATTATAACATAAGTGGTTTTAAAAACTAAGTCCACCACCAAAGTCCATGTTAGCGAAGTTAGGATCACCATAGCCAAAACTTGCCGATTTCATTCGCAATTTTTCTATGTCTGCTTTAGAGGAGATGCCTTGTGGACATACTACTGTACACTCATTGCAAAGGGTACAATCCCAAATCCCATTTGACTGGATAGTATCTATCTTCTCTTGTGCATCTAACTCTCTTTTATCGCTTACATATTTCCAGACTCTTGTGAGTGCAAAAGGACCTTTAAACGCATCATTAACAGCATACACAGGGCAAACACTATAACAACTTCCACACAAGATGCAGTCACTTTGAATCTCATTTATTTTTTCATCTGCTATGGAGAGTTTTGCATTTGGATTTTTTTGTGAGAGCCATGCTTTTGATGTGGCATTGCACTCCAAAGCCTTATCCATGTTCACAACTAAGTCACGAATCACCTCAACATTTCCAAGGTGTTCTACTCGATCTCCATCTTTCACCTTGTAAGCACAGGCTAAAACCTCTCTACCATTGACACGCACAGCACAACTCCCACACACACTACTTCGACAACCACTAGAGTAAGTAAGCGTAGCATCTTGGGTTGTTTTTATCTCATGAAGTGCCTCAAGTAAGGTTGGACTCTCTAAATTGACCTCGTAGTCGATGAAGTCTTCCTTTGGGCTAGTTTCATTACTATATCTTTTTACATTTATCTTCATAGTTACTTAACTCCCAAACTCTAGGTTATGCCCATTTTCAACTTTATATATAAGGGTATGAAGTTTGTAGAGTGCATCATTTTGCTCTGAAAAATCTTCCCTAAAGTGCGCACCCCGACTCTCTTCTCGCTCTAAAGCACTCAGTAGAATTATCTTAGAGAGTTCAAGCATATTGGTAAATTCTAAGAACTCTATGAGGTTTGTATTGTAGATTTTAGACCTATCTTTGGGAGCCATTTTTGGTAAGTCTTTGTGTATCTCATAGATGCTCTCTAGTGTTGAGAGAAGTCTTTTTTTATCTTTTTTTATTCCCACATTTTCATAAAAGAGATCCCCTAAAAATGCTCTTTTTTCATAAAAATTTTTCTCACTTGTAAACTCTTGGATAGACTCTAAAATATTTGTTGTTCGTTTGCATACTCGTTTCTCTGATGCACTTGCATACTGTGTGGCATATTCTCCTGCTTGGCGACCAAATACTATAAGTTCCAACAAGGAGTTCCCTCCTAGTCTATTTGCCCCATGGACTTTATGGTTGGCACACTCTCCAACAGCATATAAACCTTTAAGGTTTGTACTGGAGTGTGCATCTACCTCTATTCCACCCATGGTGTAGTGTGCAACTGGTTTGATGGGGAGGAGATCTTTGACTGGATCGATACCCTCATAAAGTTTTGCTAATTTTCTCTCTTGAGGTAATTCCTCATCGATAAACTTCTCCCCAAGATGCCTTATGTCTAAAAAGATCTCTTCACCCTTTTTCATCTCATCATCCATAGCTCGAGCCACCTCATCTCTAGGCAAAAGCTCATTGACAAATCGCTCCCCTTTGGAGTTGAGAAGATGCCCTCCAGCACCTCTAGCACTCTCACTTATGAGGATAGAGGAGCTTTTAAGTGCTGTTGGATGGAACTGCACAAACTCCATATCACTCAAGCGTACCCCTGCACGAAATGCTACAGCAATGCCGTCTCCTGTTGAACTTGTTGCGTTTGTTGAGTGAGCATCATAGATCTTTGCGTAACCCCCTGTTGCCAAGATGACACTTGATGCACTATACTCTTCTAGCTCTCCATTTCGTTTGTTAAGAACACTTACTCCGCCAACAACTTCACCGCTTTCATCGCGAAGAATCTCAAGTAGGTATCTATCGCTTAAGATTTGGATGCCTTGTTTTAACACTCTATCGTAAAGGGTATGGAGAATTTTCAAACCTGTATAATCCTGTGCATAACAAGCTCTATCTCCACTGGCTCCACCTAGTCTTCTTTGAGCTATCTCATCATCTTTTGTGCGAGAGAACTGCACACCTATGCTATCTAAAAATTCTATAGCTTCTGGTGCATCTTTGCACAATTTTTCTACTGCATCTTCACTAGAAAGACCATGGGCTGATTTTAAAGTATCTTGTATATGGGATTCTACGCTATCATCTTTAGCATGAGCAAGAACTGCATTGATGCCACCTTGTGCCATACAAGTTTGACTTCTTGTGGGGTAATCTTTTGTAAGTATGGTAACTTTTGCACCATTTTTATGTGCAAAGAGAGCGGCTACCAAACCAGCTCCACCTGCACCTACGACTAAAACATCACTTTGCATACGATAAGCTCCTAAAAGAGAATACTTTTTTTAGGATTTTATCGTTTTATCGGTTTACATAAGATTTAATCTTCTGGTATTACTTTTTTCTTTGTTTTTACCTTGTATACAACATAGGCTATCACTACAAGAAGTAACAAAAGTAACAACAAAAGCTCTTGTGTATTGTCTGCTTCTTGAACTTGTGGGATTGGTGTTGGGATCGGTTCTGGTGTTGAGATGTCCGCCATAGGTTCTATCTCTGGAACAATGATTGGTTCATCGGCTGCCTCTTGTACAGCATCAACCTCAGCTACTAACTGTTCCTCTTTGAGAGTCTCTTCATCAAGTGCCACCGCCTCTTCATCAAGTGCAACTGCCTCTTCTTTGATGGCGAGAGGCTCTTCCTCTATAACTTTAGGTTTTGTGTGTACCATAGGGGTAGATGTTGGAAGCTTAATCGAGTACGCTTGGGGATAGTGCTTTTTCACAACTGCTATAGTTTGAAAAAGAGTTGGATAGCTATCAAAAGGGCAAATGCTTACCACATTGTATGAAGCTATCTTTTTTAACTCAACCTTAAGTCCATATTTATCCATAAGTTGCTTTAACTTCACATCACGATTGAGTTCTTCTCTGGCAAGCTTAGCATAGCTCTTAGCATTGCTTTGGATAGAAAAACTCCCAATTATTATCTGTCTTTGCTGTGCTGAAAATAGCATCGAAGCAAAGATAGTTACTAAAAATATAAATCTCATTATACTCTCCTCTTAAATTATAAGTATCACTACAATAAGTATGCCATAACTATATATCGAAAAACCCTTAATGATCCTGCAATTATTAAAAAATATACAAATTTTAGCCTCACAAGCCCAGCAACTATGGTCAAAGGGTCACCAATGATGGGTAAAAAAGAAAAAATTAATGCTCCGTAGCCATATTTATGTCCATAATATAAAGACTTCGCACCCACTTTCGTTTTTTCTAAACTTGTATGCATCTTTTCATAAAGAAAATATCCAAGCCAATAGTTCACTATGATGGCTAAAACATTGCCAGTTGATGCACTTAGTAGTGCATCCATAAGAGGCATATTGTTTTGTAAAGCTGCTACAAAAACAACTTCTGAAGAAAAAGGGAAGATAGTTGCTGCTAAAAAAGCAGAAAAAAAGAGTGCTATTTCAGCGATTTTATATTCTTAATCACACTTGCTATAAGTTTATCTCTCGCCTCAACAGAGGTCCAAGCGATGTGTGGCGTGATATAAAGATTGTCTTTGTTTTGTATACTTAAAAGAGGATGATTTTCTTTCATAGGTTCTTGCGAGAGGACATCAAGTCCAAAATAGATATTTTTTTCATCTATGATTTTTGCTACTGCATCTTCGTTGATGATGCCACCTCTACCAAGATTAAGCACTATCGCACCATCTTTGAGTTTACTCAACTCGTTATAATCGAGAAGATTTTTTGTCTCCTCATTTAAAGGGGCATGGATAGTGATGATGTCACACTCTTTGAGAAGCGTATCTAACTTTGACCTATGGTAGGGTTGGTTTGTGTTTTTTCCACTTGTAGAGTAGTAGGTAACTTCCGCACCAAAAGTATCTGCAACCTTTGCGACCCCTTGTCCAATAGACCCAAGCCCGATGATACCCCATCTCTTAGCAAAAACTTCATGAAAAGGTTGGCTCACATCTGTAAAAATAGCACTTTTTGAGTAAGTACCACTTTTAACCACATCATCATAGTAGCGAGAATGCCCCATAAGGTAAAAAAGCATTGAAAATGTATGTTGAATGACAGACTCAGTGGAGTAGGCGATAACATTTTTCACTTTGATATTTTGCTTTTGAGCACTTACAAGATCAACATTATTCATCCCCGTAGCAGCTACACAAATAAGCTTGAGATTTTTGCACTGTTGCATACTCTTTGCATCGATAACAACTTTGTTTGTTACTATCACATCAGCATCGATTATGCGGTCTAAAGTCTCCTCTTTTGTTGTTGTTTGATGCACAACAACTTCACCCAGTTTATCAAAAGCACTTAAATCTGTTGTGCCAAAGGTAAGTGTATCTAAAAGGACTATTTTCATCTTATCTACGCATCTTTTATCTTTACGATCAAATTGCGTGCTTTTTGAAGTGCTTTTTCCACCTCGTCAAACACAAGAGCTACTGCTAAACGGCGACCTTTGTGGGATTCTGGTTTTGAAAACACTCTGACAAAAGAGTTCTCTGAGAAGAGTGCATCATCAACATCTACCACAGGTGTAAAGCTCTGGGCATCTGATTTGAATGCTGCGGATGCACCATCACCATAAAAAGTAAATCCAAGCGGGAGACCAAGAACTGCTCTTAGATGGAGTGCAAACTCACTTTGACTTTGGGTAATGAGTGTTACCATACCTGTATCGTGTGGGCGAGGAGAAACCTCAGAAAAATAAACTTCATCACCTTTGATAAAAAGCTCCACACCAAAAAGACCCTGCCCACCAAGACCATCAGTAATGGTTTTTGCCATCTCCTTGGCTCGCTGTTTTGCTAGCTCACTCATCTGAGCTGGTTGCCATGAAAACACATAGTCCCCATCACGCTGTTCATGCCCTATCGGCTCACAATACACTGTTTCTTTGCCATTTCTAGCTGTAAGCATAGTGATTTCATAATCAAAATCTACAAAAGCTTCTACGATAAGCTCACTTGCATCCCCTCTTGCTTCTTTTGCTTCTTCCCAAGATGCAGGGATATCTGCTTCACTTCTTG
>JALUXP010000060.1 GCA_027013295.1 Sulfurimonas sp. | reverse complement strand
ACCACCGCCACCGCCACCTAAGATAGGGGCAATTTTTTTGATCCAATCCCCAGCTTTTGCATCTGCATTTTTCACACCTGCAGCGATGAGAACCTTGTCGCCTTTGACTTGAAAGAGCATCGCACAAAGCTTTTCATTTGCATTTTTAAGCGCATCAATTTTCTCTTTGATGTCCCCACTTGGCAACTCTTCAACTACTACTGCAACACCATTAATCTCATCTGCTTTTATCTCTACTTTTGAACTCTCTTGTGCATCTTTTAGCTCCACTTTTAACTGGGTTATGTTTGATTTGAGTCTTGTTATACCCGCGAGTACATCAAGATTTTTTACTTCCGACTCCACTTGTTTGAGAAGCACTCTTCGCTCACAAAAGTACTCATACGCCGCGTGACCTACAACAGCCTCGATGCGTCTTACCCCAGCTGAAACACCAGACTCTTTAGTGATGATAAACGAACCTATAGATGCAGTATTGTCCACATGGCAACCACCACAAAACTCGATTGAGGAAGTATCAAAAGCGACAACTCTTACCTCATCACCATACTTTTCACCAAACTGTGCTTTTGCTCCAGATTTTTTCGCTTCCTCTATGCTCAATACTTGCGTAACTTGAGGGATAGCTCGAGAGATAAGGGCATTGACCCTCTGTTCTATCTCAACTAACTCAGCATGTTCTAATGCTTTTGGATGGGAGAAATCAAAACGAAGTCTATGTGCATCGTTGAGTGAACCCGCTTGGGATATATGCTCACCAAGAAGATCATATAAAACTGCATGAAGTAGATGCGTTGCAGAGTGGTGCTTTATGATCTCACTACGAGAGTTATCCACTTTTGCTACTACCTCATCACCTACTTTTAAAAATGAGTTGATTGCAATATGACAAAGATTTAAACCAAAGAATTTTTTCGTATCTAATACTTGTGCAAACCCTTCAAGTTCACCTTTATCGCCAGTTTGTCCACCACTCTGGGCATAAAAAGGAGTTTTCTCTAACAAAGCCCATCCGCGTGTATCTGTGGCTAAAGAATCTACAAGTTTAAACTCTGCATCTAAGAGTGCTTGAACTTTTACTTTTGCCTCTAAGTTTTCATAGCCTATAAACTCATTTTCACCAAATTTTTCCAAGAGCTCTTTAAAGTCACCACTCTCACCAGTATCCCCACTCCCTTTCCAAGCAGCTTTTGCACGGGTACGCTGTTCTAACATCAACTCATTAAATGTTGTAGAGTCGAGTTTTAGGTTATGACTTTTGAGCATATCTTCTGTCAAGTCAAGTGGGAAACCAAAGGTGTCATAAAGCTTAAATGCCACCTCACCACTGAAAATATCTTTTGTATTTTTAAGCTCTTGCTCAAAAAGTGCTATCCCAGATTCAATAGTTTTGAAAAATCTTGCTTCTTCAAGCTCTATCTGCTCTGTCACAACACTTGCTTTTGTTTTAAGGTACTCATACTCCCCACCCATAATACCCACAACAGTAGGGACAAGTTTGTACATAAAAGGTTTACGAAATCCAAGTAAATACCCATGACGAACTGCACGACGAAGAATGCGACGCAGAACATAACCACGACCCTCATTGGAGAAGTTCGTCCCTTGTGCAAGTAAAAATAGAGCTGTACGGATATGATCGGCGATCACACGATACGATGCACCACTCTCATACTTGTACTCTTTTTCTATGAGCTCTTCAACTTTACGAATGATAGGCATAAAAAGGGAAGAACCATAATTAGACAAAGCACCCTCTTTGATCGCCACTACACGCTCAAGTCCCATACCTGTATCGATAGATGGTTTTGGAAGTGGAAGCATCTCACCTGAGGCTTGACGCTCATACTGCATAAAGACTAAGTTCCAGATCTCTAAAAATCTATCACCCTCCCCACCGAGATAATCTTCCTCACCAGAGAAATGCTCAGCACCTTGATCGTAGAAAATCTCACTACATGGTCCACATGCACCAGTATCGCCCATAGACCAAAAGTTATCTGCATCTCCAAGTCTTTTGATGTGTTCTAGTGGTAGATGTTTTAGCCAAAGGCGTTCTGCTTCATCATCACTCTCGTGTACAGTCACCCAAAGCTTCTCCACTGGTAATTCTAAGTTTTTGGTTAAAAATTCCCAAGCAAAGTTAATCACCTCCTCTTTAAAATAATCTCCAAAACTAAAGTTACCAAGCATCTCAAAAAAAGTATGGTGTCTTGCAGTATGCCCTACATTTTCAAGGTCATTGTGTTTACCACCTGCACGAAGACAAGTTTGACATGAGGTAGCTCGTGGGTTTGCAGGAGCTGGTATCTCACCTGTAAATATCGACTTAAAAGGAACCATCCCAGCGTTGTTAAAAAGGAGCGAAGCATCTTGAGGCACTAAGGGCGCTGATGCTATTCTCGCATGATTTTTTGATTCAAAAAACTTTAAAAATTCTTCTCTAATATCCATAATATCAATCACTTATATAAAATTTTGCGATTATATCAAAAAATGACTATATTAAACCCAAATTATGCAATGGGGATATTTTGATAAGAGCTTAAGCACTATTCTCTTGATGTAGCTACCTCTCTCTTTAGCAATACTGTTACTCGTTCCTACTCGTTCCTAAGCTCCAGCTTTGGAATGGATACCTTATCTCTTTATTTCGTGCTCTATGCATTCCCACCGGAGACGGTGGGAATGAGTCACTTCTCACCCTTACCTATAGTTTTGTGACCTGCTACATAAGCCATGGACAGGTTGCTTAGAATGGTAACATTTTTGAGAATTGTTAAATTATTTTTATCGTAACATCAGTTGATAAATCTTCATTGGATGCAAGGTAGTGTAACTACTATCTCAGAACCACGCCCTAAGCCCTCACTCTTTAAAACCAAATCCCCGTGTAAGAGATTTGCAAGTTTCTTACTCAAGGAGAGTCCTAACCCTGTCCCTTTATGTTTCTTTTGCATCACATTTTCAACTTGAGTAAAATCCTTAAAAAGTTTCTCTAAGTCCTCTTTTGCTATCCCTATCCCTGTATCTTTTATCCGTATCTCAATAGTTTGTTCTTTTTGGACAAAAGAGATATTAATGCCCCCAGTTTGTGTAAACTTTATAGCATTTGAAACCATGTTGATAACAATTTGCTTCACAAGTTTTGCATCACTACTGATGGAGAGTTCCTCCATATCTCCAGTGTCAAGTTGAAAAGTCAAAGATTTTTGCTCTGCCAATGGTTCTAACATAGCATAGATATCTTGAAGGAGTGAGACAATATCCATCCTATCAAAATGTGCCTCCATCTTTCCAGCTTCTATCTTAGCAATATCAAGGATACCGTTTATCATCTCTAAGAGATACTGTGCAGAGTTTTCAATGTTGCCAATCATCTCATTTTGTTCTTCGTTAAGCTCTTCATAAACAAGAATATACTGTGTAAAACCTATGATAGCATTGAGAGGTGTCCGCAACTCATGGGACATATTTGAGATAAATGCTGATTTTGCACGCGAGGCTTGCATCGTTTTTTCTACCAGTCGGATACGCTCTAACTGTAACACTATCATCGAGACAATGGAGCGATAAAATTTTTCCTCATTTGTATCACCCATCTTATCTGCATCTATCTCAATACTCCCAAAATAGACTTTCTCATCATTTTCAAAATCATCAACAAGAAGGGCTATTGCATTTTGTGTCTCCAAGCTATTTTTTGTAAAATTTAACTTTTGCCCATGTGTAAGTTTTTGCATCTCTTGTATAGAAGTATTGATACATTCATCCTCATCTTTTGTTTGGATGATTGTGTTAAAAATCTCTGTTAACTCTATAAAGCGTTTTAAGCGTAACTTATTTTCCTCTTCAAGTGCTACAAGTGCTTTGTTTGTCGTACCTAAGAGTTCATTAAAAGCGTAAGAGAGTCTCCCTATCTCATCCTCTGAGTCAATCATAACCTTTGTTGTATAATCTTTTGTTTTTGTAATTGATTCTGCAGAAGAGGTTAACTCCAAAAGGGGTTTAATGATATTTTTACTACTGATAATCCCAATCACAATTATGATGATGAGCGCTATGGGGATGATGTAGAGAATGACATAGAGTAAGTTATATAAAAATCCAAGTGCTATAGTTTTGTCAACTGCATAGATAACATACCACTCTTGCAAGGGGGGTGAGAGTTTTTTGTAGTTGAGGAGATGCTCTTGAAGTATTTCACTCGAAAAATCTTTTGTTAGATCTAAACTAAAATTTTCTTTATCCCCAATAATAATCGCATTCTTCTTACTCCAAATACTTGTATGTATCCCCTCTCTATGGACTAAATAACGATTGAGATTTTCTAAGTTGTATTGCATCACTAAGTAACCTAAGCGTTTTGCTTTATCAAAACTTGCAAAAATTTTACTACAGATATACAACTCATTTTTTCTTACAAAATATTTGTCTGTATTCCTAAGTTTACCCATGTACATAAAATGTTGTTCCAACAAAGATTTATCTGAGGAGGAGATAAAAGTCCCCTTGTTATCAAGAACAAAAAGTGACACATCAAGAGCGATATCTTCCTTTTTTTGTATCAATAATCTTGCAATCCTTTTATCTATATCTTCTGAGATAATATCATCCATCACATCAAGTTGCGAGATAAACTTTAACTCCTTTTCTAAAGAGAGAATATGATTGTTCACATTATCTACAATCTTTTGGAGTTGAATTGACTGTTCATCTATAAGTCTTTGTGTAATTGTCTCTTCACCCCAGTAGATAACATAAAGATAAAAGATAAAAAAAGGGAGAAAACCAACTACTATAAAAGCAAGCAACAACTTATTGTAGAGGGTGCGATTAAAAAAATTAGCTATCATCTAAATTCTTTCTTATCTCTACGATTGCATCGAGATTTTGGATGAACTTCTTAACAACACTAGGATCAAAATGCGAGCCAGCATCTTTTTGTAAAATCCCCATAGTGGTCTCAAGTGTAAAAGGCTCTTTGTAAGGTCGTCTGCTCATAAGTGCATCAAAAACATCTACAACAGCTACTATCCTTGCAACTAAAGGTATCTCCTCTTCAACGAGACCATTTGGATATCCACTCCCATCATATTTTTCATGATGACAATAGGCGATTTGTGATGCAAATTTTAAAAGAGGTGTTTGCTTTAGAGATAAGATATTGTAACCTATCTCAGCATGTGTCTTCATAACACTAAACTCCTCCTCGGTTAATTTGCCATTTTTTAGTAAGATAGCATCTTCAATCCCTATCTTACCTATGTCATGCATGGGTGCACTCAGTCGAACCAGCTCTACCTCTTGTGCATCCATCCCAAAATCTTTTGCTAAAAGTGCAGAGATCTCACCCACTCGTACCGTATGCATCGAGGTTTCATTGTCTCTATACTCCCCAACCTTTGCTAAGATGCCAATAATATCTTTTTCTGATTTTTCTACCTCTAAGAGTGCATCTTGAAGCTCTAATGTTTTTTCATTGACCCTCTCTTTGAGATAGATTTCATTATCTTTTGACATCTTATAAAAAGAACGAAGTTTATTGGCATTGTGTATCCTAAGCTTAAACTCTGTTAAATCGTAAGGTTTTGTTAAGTACTCATTTGCACCAAGCTCTAAACCTTTCAAGATGGCACTTTTATCGGACAAGGCTGAGAGTATAATCAGCGGTATGGAAGAGAATTTTTCATCTTGTTTGATAATTTTTGTCGCTTCATATCCATCCATATTTGGCATCATAAGATCCATCAAGATGATCTCAATATCATATATTTTTAACTTCTCTAGTGCATCTAAACCATCAACCGCTTCTATGGGTTCAAAACCCTCTTTTGCTAAAATCTTAGAAGCAACTTTTCTATTCATCACCTCATCATCTACTACAAGTACCTGTGTCATTGCTCTTCCCACTTATACAATATTTTAAACTCTTTATTTACCTCACTAAGAGGCACATAGCCTATAGAACCATCTATCTTTTTGATAAAAGAGAGCACACTTTTAAAAGACTTCATTGTCAAAGGGGGACGATGTCCCAAGTAATGCTCTTTGGTCCAAAAAGATTTAAGACGATTTCGCGACATCCCTAAGATAGTATGCTCAAAAGATTTTCGCACCTTGTTTGATGGAGATAGATTGATGGGGATAAGTACTGTATCTCCTGACATTTTTTGTTTTTTTAAAAATATCATTTTCACTTTAGCTTTACTCAAAGAAGGGATGGTTGAGTTAACTTTTGTTACAACTGCAAACTTTTGTCCATAAAGAAAAAAACTAAAAAACAAAAGGAGCAGTACCTTTTTCATCAAAACATCACCGAAAATGAAAAAAGCACTTTATCCTTTTCATTGTCCTCATGGAGTTGATACTCCGCTTTAAATGCCATAGGAAAAACAGGTCTGTATGTGTATCCTAAAATAACAAATTGATCTTTTTTTCTACCTAACAAAACATTTGATGAGTAACTCTCAAACCGTATCACAGGAAGATGTTGCTCTGTAATCCTATACATCCCCTGAATATATCCAGAGTAAGGGACTAGCAACCCATTTTTGTCAAACTGTGTTCCAAGCTCACCCATAATCTTAAAATGATCATTATCGTACTTCAAAGAAGCCAACCAATAGTAGATATCATCAGATGGTAAGACCTTCTTTTTAGTATGAAAATACCCACCATTAAGTTTAAGACTCAAGTCATTTTTACTATATGTCACCCCAACACCATAGTGTTTATCAATATGAAAATTATTGTATGCATCATCAAAATCATTATTGTTTTGGGCTAAAAAATCCACTTTCACCTCATAGTCACTAAAAAGCAAGTATGAGAGGTCAATCCCTGTAGTGTATTTTGGATAGATCATTGAACTAGAGAGGGGACTTGATGTTGTAGCTCTCAAAACATTGATTGGCATGAGGTTCCAGTAGCCAATAGGGGAGTTATATTTACCTACTCTTAAAACTAAGTTTTCATCATAATTATAGTCAAGGTAGAGTCTCTCTATACGAAGTTTATTATGTTTTTGAATGCTTGTATTCCCATCACTCCACTCTTTCACATAAAACTCTTTATACTCTAGCTCACTCATATAAGAAAATTTATTGGAAGATCCATACGCCAAAAATGCTATATCATCAACTCGAAACCGATTGTGTTGAGTCTCTGGTGTAGAGCGATAATCTGTTGAGAAGTATCCCCCAAGATAAAGAGGTAAACTACCAACTTTTTTTCCACTACCAAGAGTATAAGAGCTATCTTGTTGATCCTCTTGCCCAAATAAAAAACTTATCAACAGCAAGAACAATAGGATTATTTTCATAAAGCATAAACCTCTAAAGCATTTATATCTAAATCCTTAAAGTTCTTAAACAAAATATCACCCTCTTCTACAACAGCTATTATAGCTATATTATATTTTTTTGCAAGTGAGCCTAATTCCGCTAAGGGAGCATTGAACACCATCGTAGCTACTGCATCTAAAAGTGTCCCCTCCAAACCATCTTTGATGATGGTAACGCTACTGTAGTAATGGTTCTGTTTTGCAGTTGTCTTATCAAGTATATGATGGTTTTCTTTCGTACCAATATAACGCTCATAGTCTCCACTTGTCGAGAGGGACAAACTAGACTTGCTTGTTTTTACAACTGCTAAAATTTGCTTAGAGTAAGGATCTTGTATAGCTATGTTGTACTCTTTACCAACAACACAGATCTCCCCTCCAACATTCACAAGTGCTTTTGTAGCCCCCCTGCTTTGTAAAAACAGTATTATTTTTTGGGCAATATAGCCCTTGCCAATCCCCCCAAGATCAAGCCTCATCCCTTTCTTTTTGAGATAAACTTCATTTTGAGTCACTCTGAGATCTCTATAATCTACAAGTTTTTTGACCTCTTTGAGTTCTTTTTGTGTTGGGATTTTTGCTTCGGCTTTTCCAAAACCATAACTACCCTGAGTTAAAGCACCTATAGTGGGGTCAAAAACACCCCCTGAGAGTTTTGCCATCTTCAACGATTCTTCAAAGATCTCGATCTCATCCCCACTGCAAGTGACAGCCTTAATCCCAGCATTTTGATTGATTTTAGCAAGCAAAGAGTCTTCTGTATAGGCAGAATACTTTGCTTCAAACACTTGAGCAATATCTAAGGCTTCAAAGAGAATCTTTTTAGATAGATTTGCTTCGATGATAAGCTCTGTGCTCATCACCTTTGCTTTAAGCCCGTTCTCAAAAAAAGACATTTTAATAACTAAACTCATAAGAAAGAGTAGTAAAAAGAGCATTCATACTCTTGACACCATACCAACTTTTCATATATACATCATTGGTAGTTTTATAAAAATCAATACTTGCAGTCAATTTATCTCCACCTTTCATCTTATATATAAAAGGGATACCTATGGTATATGAATCAAAAGCACTCATCCTGTAATCTATGGCAAAATAAGTATCATTGGCTTTATAATCCCCTATCCCTTTTATAAAGTTTGATTTCGTTTGCGTATAGTAGCGTAAACGGAGACCTGATGTAAACTTTGAACTAAAGTCATGGTACTCTTCAACATTAAATGTATGTGATGAGATACCCCAATCATCTGTATAGTATCTATATGAAAAGTTCATAGAGGTATCCCTATTTAAAAGATATACACCTTTAAAAGCAAAAGCTTCTCCTGTTCTTTTGTTGGGATAGTTTTCAAACTTAGCGATATCAGATTGCAATACATAATGATAGGGTGAGGCGAGAAAACCTGTACTATACATATAGGAAAATACCCCTTGGATTGAAAATCTTGGTGTAATTAACTGATTGATTGAAAAGTCTATCTTTCTCTCTGCTCTCTTACTGGTTGGTAAAGCTCTCTTAAATATAGGGACCCACTTATCAAACGATTGAGAAATGCCTATGCCGAGTGCTGTATTTTGCTCATTGAGTTGTCTTACATAGTTTGCAAAAACCGATCTACCTTCATAATCATTTTCTGTTGAATAATATCCACCAAAACTAAGCGTATTTTCACCATCATCATATGTAGCTATCAGTGTTGGGGCATAGCGAACATCATTAAAAGGATTTTGCCCTTTTGATGCACCTGTTACTGTATCTACATGTGTAACATTGGCGCCATTTCTAATACTTGCTGCAGTGATAGCATCTACACGCATCTTAAAACCTAACATCCATTGACGCGAAACTTTTTTAAAGAGTGAAAAGGTAGGTGAATAAACTTGTATATCCGCATTGTCACTATATGTATCAAAACCAAAGCTCATAGTATCTTTAAGGTTTGAAGCAAAGCTTGTTATCTCAAAGACTATTAAAGACAAAATCGTAAGGAAAAAGTATCCTATCTGCATCCACAACCGCCTTGGAACGAACTATTGCCACCAGCACTAGCTTCACGAATAAGAAAAACATGACCCTCTTGTTCACTTTGCTCTGGTATGGGGGAAAGGCTCATCTTATCTTGTGCAAAATACTCTTTTTCATAAGGCATAACACGGACAAGTTTCTGTGAACATCCACTCATATATAGAGCTAAAAAGACTATTATTATTGTTTTCATCTTTAAACTCCTAACAAAGCTTTGATTTTTTCTTTTAACTCTTTCATCGCTTCTTCATCTAAACTTCCCACATACACTTCAACAATTTTTCCATCTTTATCTATGAGAAATGAAGAAGGCATCCCAGGGCATCTGTATGCTTTTGGCAACTTTTTATCTCCATCGTAGAGGGATGTTAAACTTTTTTCTTTATCTACCTCTGCTAAAAAGTCAAGAGCCCCCTGTATCTTGTTGTCTATACTTGAAAGCACTATCTCAAACTTTTCTTTTGGGTATTCTTTTTGCAACTTTACAAAAAGAGGCATCTCCTCTTGACAGCCACTGCACCAACTTGCCCACAGATTGAGCAAAATGACCCTCCCTTGAAAGCTATCGCTCTTAACAAAATGAGTTTGATTATAAAGACTTGCAAGGGTAAATTCAACTGCTTTATCTCCAACTCTAGGGGCTCCAAAGAGAGCAACGCTTAATGCTATTAGTATTATTGATTTTTTCATTTTTTTTCCTTATTTGCAGAGTGATACTGATGTAGTAACATAGAGTGGCCATGCTTTTGAAGATGCTTGTGATGAGTGACAGGCATTGCAAGAGAGTTGATTTGAATAATCTACAGGGTTATTGATATCATAGGGTTGTGCAGAGAATCTATGCAAATATTTTTTTGCAAGCACTTGAGCATTTGGCGTTGCTAGTTCTATGTAATACTCTCCAGAACTTATAATCCCAAGTTTTCGTTGCAAGATAAAGAGATTTCCTTTACCGTTATAACCCTTAGAATTTGCATCCTTATAGCTTGTTGAACTATAGATAAGATTTGCAGGATTATTTGTGTCATAAAGATTGATAACAATCTCCCCACCACAAACATTGTTCAAATCATCTTCATTACTTACATTTTTATCTTTATAAAGTGTCCCTGCCACAAGTAAATATTTTTCTTGCTTCAAATCCACATTATGACATGCTAGACAGTCTCTTCCTGGAAAGTGCCAGCCCTGTTTTACTGCTGCTTTTGCACCCGAATCTTCTGAGTCTCCTCCATCTTCATCTCCACACCCACTCAAAGTGAATACGAAAAGAGTTAAAAGTAAATACAATAGATTTTTTTTCATCCTACCTCCTAATTTTATAAGTTGGCCTTGCGAGTGAAAAGATAAACTACAATTTACTTATAGTGTATCTTTTCATTGAATATGACATTTATTATGCTCAGGCACTTATGGAATTTTAAGATAGTTTTGTGAAGATTAAATGAAGATAACTTAGGAGGCTTCTTTATTGATTTTATACCCAACACCACGGACACTGAGGATAAAATCTTTTTTGTTTAATTTTTTACGGAGGTTTTTGATGTGAACATCAACGAGGTTGCTATGTTTGATGGAGTAGTTGTCTTTGTTAATATGTTCGCTAAGCTGATAACGGGTTAAAACTTGATTTGAATTTTGCATAAAAAATTCGAGTAAGTTAAACTCAGCCCTAGTCAACTCTACTAAAGCATCTTGATGAAATGCCTCTCTTGCAGCTATATCTAACCTGATATCACCCACAATTATGCTCAGTGTTTTTTCTGAACTTTCTCTGCGTAAAAGTGCACGCATCCTTGCTAAAAGTTCAACAGAGGAGTAAGGTTTACACAGATAATCATCCGCACCACTATCTAAGACTGCCACCCTGTCATCTATCTCAGAATTTGCTGAGAGCATTAACACTGGAGTGGTGATTTCATATTCTCGAATCTCTTGAAGAAGTACCAAACCATCCCCATCCCCAAGATTCCAATCAAGCAAGATGATCCCATAACTATTTTTATCAATAAGAAGTTGTGCATCCTTAAACCCAAAAGCAATATCACAACTATACTTCTCTTGCCTAAGCAACTTCGCTAAGTGTTTAGCAACCACTTGATCATCTTCAACGATTAAAACATTCATAAAAAGATTATAACAATTTTTATCTCAATTTTCGTCTATAATAGTTATCTTTTGATATTTTTTTAAAAACATATCTACCGCACAGCCATTACCCAGTTCTATCTGCTCCCTATTTTCATTGAGAATTGGGGTTGTTCCATAGCCACAGGAGGGGCTTTTAGACTTTAGCACTATGGCACCCACCTCTTGATGCTCTAAGATAAACGAGTTAATTTCATCTTGGAGTTGCTCTGTTACATCTTCATGGGTTTCATCGGTGATGATACGGTTTTGTCCATTAATTTGAACAACAGAGATTCTTTGTCTTGGGGTTCCAAAGATGGGTGCTTCTGGACAAAAAGGGATGATCTCATAGTCCTTATATTTTTCGGCGATCTCACTGACTTCTTTTGTTTGACCATCATAGCGACAATTTTCACCAAGCAAACAAGCAGAGATGATCACTTTTTTCATTGTTTTTTACCTCGTTTTTTACTCGTTTACTCGTTCCTAAGCTCCAGCTTTGGAATGGATACCTTATCTCTTTATTTCGTACTCTATGCATTCCCACCGAGGACGGTGGGAACGAGTCAAACTAACAAATCATTACTGATTTTATCTCAGTAAACTCTTCGATGGCAAAGCGGGGACCCTCTCGCCCTACACCACTAAGTTTTACTCCACCATAAGGCTGAATATCAAAACGGAGTGTTGGCATATCGTTGACCACGATGCCACCAGCTTCCAGTGCATCAATGGCTCTTTGCATAAGAGCAAGGTCGTTTGTAAAGATGGAAAATTGTAGCCCGTAGGGAGAATTATTTATCCGAGGGAGTGCATCATCAAAGTTTTTGACTTTTACTAAAGATACGATAGGAGCAAAAACCTCTTGGCAAACTATCGCCATATCATCGCGTACATCAACCATCACGCAAGGGGAAAAAAGTCTGCCCTCTACTTTTGGCTCTACAAGTGCCTTAGCACCCTCAGATATTGCACTCTTGATCCAACTTTTTGCTCGTTTTACAGAGTCATCATCTATGAGTGGTCCCATAAAGCTATCTTCATCATACGGACTTCCAAGTTTAAGTTTTACTGTCTCTTTAGCCATCTTTAGTGCGAACTCATCATAAACATCCTCCTGAACATAGATGCGTTGAAGCGAAATGCACACCTGACCAGAATTTGAAAAAGCTCCCAGAGAGCATCGCTGTGCTGCTAAGCTCAAATCTGCACTTTTGTCTATATATGTCGCAGCATTTCCCCCGAGTTCAAGTGAGACTTTTTTGATTCCAGCATTTTTTGTGACAATCTCTCCTACTGGCACACTTCCTGTAAAACTTATGGCACGAGGAATATCACTCGAGACAAGAGCATCTCCAACCTCCGCATCACCATATACAACACTGAGTGCATCTTTGATGGCAAACTCACTCTCTATGAAAATTTTTGCAAACTTATACGCAGTGAGTGGTGCTTCTGGAGTTGGTTTAAGAACAACGGCATTTCCAGCGACAAGAGCGGGAGCTATCTTATGGGCAACAAGGTTAAGAGGAAAGTTAAATGGAGTGATGGCTACAACAACACCTACAGGAACACGAGAAAAAAAGGCTGTCGTTTTCTTACCAGAGGCAAAGGCATCTGTATTGATGGTCTCCCCATGCATCGTCCGCATAGTCTCAGCACTTAAAGTCACAGTTTCTATAGCACGATCCACCTCTACTCTTGCAAAAGTGATCGGTTTACCCACCTCATCGGTGATGGTTTGTGCGATATCTTCTTTTTGAACTTTTAGTTTTGAAGCCACATCTAAAAGCCAAGCACATCGTTGTGACAAGCTTGATGCTTTCGCAGCTTTAGTGGCACTCTTTGCAAGTCTCAAAGCCTGTCGTGCATCATGTGCATCACAAAGAGGAGCAGTGGAGACAACACTGCCATCATAAGGACTTTTTCTCTCTTGTAATTCATCTCTAGCATCTTCACTCGAACCAAAATATATTTTTGCGTGCATCTATGTTCCCTCTACTAAATTAGGAAATTATATCATTTTAACTATTATCTTGTAAAATATGATTATGAAACTATTTTTACTCACAACATTGTTTATCACTTCCCTTTTTGGAGTCGATCTCAACTGGGAGCACAACTACTATAAAGCACTTCATGATGCCAAAGTACAACATAAAGATGTTTATCTTTTTATCGGTGCAGATGA
>JALUXP010000059.1 GCA_027013295.1 Sulfurimonas sp. | reverse complement strand
AACTAATTTACCCTATCTTTTTACATATAAAAATTATAAGCATTTATCAATCTCAAACACTACAAATGCACTTGAGGGTGGTGTATTCTCGCACATGAAAAATATGATAAGTTTGCATCGAGGATTGAGTAAAAGTTTGAAGCTGAATTTAGTTGATTATTATTTGGTGAATTATCAAAAAAGATAAATTTTCAAACCCCCGTTTTTTTAATTAAGTCAAATTAAACAATACAAATGGTAAACTATTATACCAATGGTAAAGGATAAAAAAAGGTGCTAATAGACAATAAGAAAAATGGAAATGTTGGAGATGTTTTAAAGCAAAATATCACTGCCAATAGTAAGCTATCTATCATTTCAGCTTATTTTACCATTTATGCTTTTAAAGAGCTAAAAAAAGAGCTTATGAATCTCAAAGAGTTACAATTACTCTTTACAGCACCTATTTACCAAAACAATTATGTCAATAACCCTCTGTTTGGGGTAGATGAAGAGGTTACATTTAAAAACTCTATGCAACAGGTATCTATTGCCAAAGAGTGTGCTAACTGGATAAAACAAAAAGTAGAGATAAAAGAGGTTAAAACGAAAGGCATTATCCCTTTTAATCTTTATCATATTGACAATGCAAAACAATCTACTGCTATACAAGGGAGTTCAAACTTTTCTTCCGTTGGTCTTGGCTACACACATTCTAACTCTTTTGCTATGAATACTTTAGTTCAAGATAGAGAGACAACAGAGAGTTTTTTATCTACATTTGATGAGATTTGGAACAACAAAAGTATGGTTCATGAGATTAAAGATAAGATACTTCATAGCCTTGAAGAACTTTATGAAGATAAATCCCCTCAGTTTTTATACTTCCTTACACTTTACAATATTTTTAAAGAGTTTATAGGAGAACTAGACGAGGATAAAATTATCCGTACAAAGACAGGTTTTAAAGATACTCTAGTATGGAATAAACTCTATAACTTCCAAAGAGATGGAGTTTTAGGTGCTATAGATAAGCTTGAAAAATACAATGGTTGTATCATAGCTGATAGTGTAGGACTTGGTAAAACTTTTGAAGCACTTGCGGTTATAAAATACTATGAACTTAGAAACGATAGAGTTTTAGTTTTAGCCCCTAAAAAGCTGAGAGAGAACTGGTCTATCTATACAGTCAATGACAAGAGAAATATTTTAGCAGATGATAGATTTAACTATGATGTACTTAACCATACAGATTTAACAAGAATAAAAGGTATGAGTGGAGAGATAAATCTCGAAACACTTAACTGGGAAAATTACGATTTAATCGTGATAGATGAATCCCACAACTTTAGAAATAGTGGCACAACAAATAAAAAGAAAAAAACTAGATCAAGATATGCAAGACTACTAGAAGATGTACTAAAAAAAGGTGTGAAAACAAAAGTTTTAATGCTTAGTGCAACACCTGTAAACAATAAACTTAACGACTTAAAAAATCAAGTAGCATTTATCACCGAAGCAAATGACAGTGCTTTTGACTCACAAGGTATCAAATCTATAGAACAAACATTGCGAAAATCACAAATGAAGTTTAATAGCTGGATGAAACTAGATGAAAAAAGCAGAACTACTGCAAAGCTTTTAGATAGTCTAAATTTTGATTATTTTAAATTGCTTGATTTAGTAACGATAGCACGAAGTAGAAAGCATATAGAGAAATACTATGACACTACCGATATAGGGAAGTTTCCACAAAGAAACAGACCAATAACATTAAAACCAGATATAGATATAAAAAATAGTTTTCCACCACTTAGTGAGATAAACAAAACCATAAGAAGAATGACACTATCAGCATACAGTCCTTTAAAATATGTATATCCACACAAGCAAGAAGAGTATGCTAAAAAGTATGATATTGACTTAGGAAATGGTAGAGTATTTAAACAAATAGATAGAGAAAACTCTCT
The DNA here is from genome assembly GCA_027013295.1 of Sulfurimonas sp. Taxonomy (GTDB): domain Bacteria; phylum Campylobacterota; class Campylobacteria; order Campylobacterales; family Sulfurimonadaceae; genus Sulfurimonas. The sequence goes on along the minus strand of JALUXP010000059.1, from coordinate 12,188 downwards.
TATACACTTGATGAGAGTAAATCTACTAAAAAGAATGGAAAGCTCTATAAACTCTTTTTCTCTCACTCTTATAAAACTAATAGATACAAATCAAAATATCATAGACCTAATAAACAACCATAGTAACAGTAGCTATGAAGAGGCAACTATTATTGATGTAGATATAGAGAGCGATGCTTATGCTTCACAACTTATAGGAAACAAGGTAAAAGTTTTACTCTGTGATGTTGATAAGATACGATGGAAACAAGATTTAGAGAATGATTTAGAGAAGCTAGAGACTCTACTTGCAGACTCTTTAGAAGTAGATGCTTCAAGAGACAATAAACTAAAAGTTTTAAAAGAGAATATATCTCAAAAAATCAACAACCCTTTTAATCCTAACAACAAAAAAGTGATAATATTCACAGCCTTTGCAGATACAGCTGGGTATCTTTACCAACATATTAACAAGTGGGCAAAAGAGGAGTTTGGAGTTGAGAGTTGTCTTATAACTGGTGGTGGCACAAACAAAACTACACTTGAGACAAAAAACAGAGATTTAAACTCTCTGCTTACTCACTTCTCCCCTATATCCAAAAGTAGAGATAAGATAGACTCTCGTGCGACAAAAGAAATAGATATACTTATAGCAACAGACTGTATCAGTGAGGGGCAAAACTTACAAGATTGTGATTATCTTATAAACTATGATATACATTGGAATCCTGTACGAATCATACAAAGATTTGGGCGAATAGATAGACTTGGTTCTACAAATGATACTATTCAGTTAGTAAACTTTTGGGCTAACATGGAACTAGATGAGTATATCAACTTAGAGAGTCGTGTAAGTGGTAGAATGGTGTTATTAGATGTATCTGCAACAGGTGAAGAGAATATCATAGACACAAATAATTCTAAAGAAATGAATGACTTATCATACAGAGCGAAACAGTTAAAAGCCCTACAAGAGACAGTTATAGATTTAGAAGATGTAAGTGGTGGTATCTCCATAACAGATTTAACACTAAATGACTTTAAAATGGACTTGACGGGGTATCTAAAAGATAATGAAGAGAGTTTAAAGAAAAGCCTTAGAGGTATCCATAGTGTAGTATTAAATTCTCAAAACTCTAGTATATCTAAAGGTGTAATATTTTGCTTAAGATTGCTTGACAATGATATTAAGTCTGAAAACTACTCACTAGAGCCTTACTATCTAGTTTATGTAGATGAAAATAACGAACTGAAACTAGGCTTTTCAAATGCAAAAACTATATTAGACATTTATAAGAACCTTTGTATGGGCAGTGATAAAGCGATAGATGAAGCAGTAAAACTTTTTGAAAATGATACAGATAATTACAAAGATATGAGCAACTATACTTCAAAACTTCAAGTAGCAGTAAACAGCATTTTAGGTAAAAAAGAGGAAGATGATGTTGAGTCACTTTTTGGCTTAGATGAGACAAGCTTCAAAAGTAGTGGTGAGCTAATTTCAAGTGAATTTGAGCTTATATCATACTTGGTGATTAAGTAATGAAACAGATACTTGAGTACTTCAATATTCCTGCAAGTGCCAAAGCTACCAAAAAACTAAAAACATACCTACTAGAGAAGCACCCTTTAAAAGTAAATGATAAGAAACTTTTAAAAAACTATACAAAAACTATCATACTACACTACATTCTAAACCAGTCAAAAATTAACATCTCAAAATACGAAGATGAGCAGAGAAAATACATAGAAGTTTATGTTATGGTTATAGAGCTTACTTCAAAAGAGAAAATCAAACAGATCTCAAGCATAATACAAACTATCTTTCAAAAGCCTATTATCCTTATTTTTCAACATAACAATGCCATGTCTCTAAACATCACACCAAAAAGAGTAAGTAAAGCAGACAGCACTAAACTGGTAGCTGAAGAGTCACACTTTACAAGCTGGATAGATTTGCAAAACCCTACAGAGCTAGAATCTGAGTTTTTAGATGCACTTGAAATAAAAAAACATCCATTTACGAACTTTTATGATTTTTACAAAAGCTATGAAAAACTAATCATCTCTTTTAATGCTTCAAAATTTAGTGGTATATTAGGACAAAAAGAGGATACAAAAGAGATATTAAATCAGATACAAGAGCTACAAACAGCCATAAATAATACAATTTCAAAGATAAAAAAAGAAGATGATATAAGAGCAAAAGTAAATCTAAATATTGAGCTTAAAAAATCACAAAACAGACTGGAAGAGTTAAAAGGAAAATTATGAGTAGTAAATTACTAAAAATCAATACACTGTATTTAGATAATTATCGTGCATTTGAAGATTTCAGTATCTCATTTGATGAACGATTAACTGTTTTAGTAGCTACCAATGGAAAAGGTAAAACAGCTATACTAGATGCTATTTCTGCTTCATTTGGTACATTTGTTAATGCTACAGGATTAGCTAACGGAGTAAGATTAACTAGAGATGATGTACGAAAATTTAAAGCTAGAGATACACAAAGTAATGAGATGGAAGAGAAGTATCCACTTGTCGTTAAAGCAAGTGGATATATAGATGATAATTTTGCAGAATGGATTAGAGAATATAAGAAACCAAAATCTTCTCTTACTTCTAAAGATACTAAACAGTTAATAGCCTATGGTAAAAAAATCAGTGAACTTGTATCTCATGGAAAAAAAACAAATCTACCCCTGATTTCATATTACGGCACAGGAAGACTTTGGGCTCAAGGGAGACGCACTTTTGATAAAAAGAACAATGAAACTAGTAGATTAAGTGGATACATTGATTGTTTAGATTCATACTCTAGTTATAAATCTTTTAAAACTTGGTATGAATATATTTGCAAATCAGAACTTGAAATGAAGATAGAAGCAATAGAAAAAGAGTATATAAACTTACCAAAAAATGAATTTACAACTATGCGAAAAGCTATCCAAGAAGCTGTAAATGAGGTTATATACAACAATAGTAGCTGGAAAGATATAGTCTATAGACAAAAAGCAAAAGCAATCATTATGGATCATGACGAACATGGAGAACTATCAGTTACTCAACTCAGTGATGGTATAAGAAGTATGATAGGCTTAGTAGCAGATATAGCCTATAGAACTATAAAACTAAACCCTCACTTGCAAAATGCTCCAAAAGAGACATCAGGAATCATCCTAATAGATGAGATAGATATGCACTTGCATCCAAAATGGCAACAAACTGTTTTAACAGATATGATGAAAGCATTTCCTCTTATGCAGTTTATAGTAACAACACATAGCCCTCAAGTTCTCTCAACAGTTAAAAAAGAGCAGATAAGAATCTTGGATGACAACAGAGTAATAACACCATCTGCACACAGTTCTGGAGAGGATAGTTCAGTTTTACTAGCTGAAATCATGGGAGTATTGCCACTTCCACCGTTGGAAATAGTTGAGAGTAAAGAGTTGAAAAGTGAGTTGTAGATGAAAAAGTATGATGAATGGAATGAAGTTAAAAAACAAACCAATATTTATAAAAGAAAATTGGGAATTAAACCAAGAGAAATATTTTGGGTTAAAATCGGACAAAATATTGGTGATGAAGAGTATGGAAAGGGTGAGGTGTTTTCAAGACCTGTTCTTGTAGTGAGGCAACTTACACATGACTTATTTGTAGGTATTCCAATCACTTCTACACTTAAAAATGATGATTATTTTCATACTTTTGAATATAGTTCAAAAAAAGGTATTCATAAAAATAGTGCTATGATTTTACAGCTTAGAACTTTTAGTAAAAAAAGAATTACAGATAAAATTGGTAAAATGAATGTTGAAGATTTTAAAACAGTACAAGAGAAAATAATGAAGATGATTATTCCCACTTAAAAAAAAGTGGGTGTGCCTTTCGGCGAATTGTAAAAAAAGTATATCATAAAAAAGTTAAAATTTCAAGAGGTAAAAAATATGAAAAAGTTAGATGGTAAGAGTTTAGATATAAAAGAGCAAAACATAGAACAACTCAAAGAGCTGTTTCCTGAAGTGTTTAGCGAAGGCAAAATCAACCTTGAAAAGCTTCAAGAGGAGTTGGGTAACTTTAGCGATGATGAAAATGAGAGATACAACTTCACATGGAACGGTAAACAAAATGCCAAAAAAATTGCTCAAACGCCATCTACTGGAACACTAAGACCCTGTAAAGAGGAGTCTAAAGATTGGGACACTACACAAAACCTCTACATAGAGGGCGATAACCTAGAGGTGTTAAAACTTCTACAAAAATCTTACCACAAACAAGTGAAGATGATATACATAGACCCACCGTACAATACTGGTAAAGATTTTGTATATAAAGACAACTTCAAAGACAATATAAAAAACTACCTTGAAGTGACAAATCAAGTAGATAGTGAGGGCAACAAGCTAAGTGTAAATGCCGATACAAATGGAAGGTATCATAGTGATTGGCTCTCTATGATGTACCCTAGACTAAAGTTAGCTAGAAATTTACTGAAAGATGATGGGGTTATTTTTATAAGCATAGATGATAATGAAGTAGCAAACCTTAGAAAACTTTGTGATGAGATTTTTGGAGAGGATAATTTTGTAGGAGAATTAAAATGGAAGAGAAAAAAACAACCAAGTTATCTTGCTACACATATTGCTGGTGTTATGGAATATATTATAATTTTTGCTAAAAATAAAACTAATTTGGAAAAATTATCTATAGAAGGAACGACAGATACTACAAAGAAAGTTATAAATATTTCTAATTCAGAAAGTGAAAGAATATTTAAAGTAGGGGTTAGAGTTAAATTAGGAAATGAAGGTGTTATAAGAGCTGGGAAATATAAAATAAAAACTATGACTATTGAGTATAAAAATGATGTTTTTTATAAAGATGGAAAAACAATCAATGAAGTAAAAGTAATAGCAAGATTTCTAAATACTCAAGAAAATATAGATAAATTTATAGAAGAAGATTTATTGTTTATTAGTAAAAATTTTGGATTAAGAAGAGATGTTTCAAAAGAAGATTTAGGTAAAAGAAAATCTATAACAGATTTATTATTAGAATGGGGAGATAATCAAGAAAGTGATAAAGAACAATTAGAATTATTAGGTTCATCGGATTTTTTTGATTACACTAAACCAACTTTATTAATTAAAAATTTTGTAAAATCACTTTTTTCAGAAAAAGAAATTATCTTAGACTTCTTCTCAGGTTCAGCCACAACAGCCCATGCAGTGATGCAACTAAACGCAGAAGATAAAGGAAATAGAAAATATATCTGTGTCCAAATCCCAGAGCCAACAGATGAAAAAAGTGAAGCCTACAAAGCAGGATATAAAAACATCTGTGAGATAGGAAAAGAGAGAATCAGAAGAGCAGGTAAAAAGATAGTAGAAGATAACAGCGATAAAGATTTAAGCCATTTAGACATAGGTTTTAAAGTCTATAAACTAGATAACTCAAATATAAAAGAGTGGGATAGCGACTTTGAAAACCTAGAACAAAACTTACTAGATGCAGTAGATAACATAAAAGAAGATAGAACAAGCCAAGACCTACTCTATGAAATCATCCTAAAATACGGCTTAGACTTAACCCTCCCTATAGAAGAGATGGAGATAGAAAATAAAATAGTCTATAACATAGGATTCGGTGCATTGGTAGTCTGCCTTGATGATGAGGTAACTATAAATGTAGTTGAAAAAATAGCCGAGTTTATCAAAGAGCAAGTGATTTACGATGAAGAGAAGAAAAAACGCCATGCAAGAGTAGTCTTCAAAGATGGAAGTTTTAAAGATAGTGTTGTCAAGACTAATGCTATACAGGTGCTGAAACAAGCTGATATTGATGAAGTTGTGAGTGTGTAAGATGGACATGGATACACTTAAAAATCTTATACAAGATTGTAATATAAACTTTTTATTCGGTTCTGGAATGTCAGCTGAATATCTTAGTGTGTTAGGTTCTATTGAAGCACTTTTAACAGAAGTAGAAAGTATTGACGATAATAAGCAAAAAGATATTATTAGAACATCTCTGTATAAACTATATTTTGACGGTGTTATAGAAAAAAACCTAAAAATTTTATCGGAAGATACTGCAACTAAATCTTTAATGAAAAATTATAAGTCGTTTTTTGAAATTTTTAATCGAATCATTCTTCAGCGAAAAAGTAGTCTATTAAGCAAACAAGTTAATATCTTTACTACGAATATTGATATATGTCTTGAAAAAGCATTAGAAGATAAAGGATATGAGTATAATGATGGTTTTGTTGGTAATTTCAAACCACGATTTGATTTAAGTAATTATAAAAAATCACTCTTTAAACAAAGTCTTCATTTTGAAAATATTTCTGAGATACCTATGTTTAATATCTACAAAATACACGGTTCATTAACTTGGAAAACTGATGGAGATAGTATTTTATTTGCACAAGATCTACAACAAGTTGAAGATATATCAAGCATTACTATAAATAGTGATACTTTAATTGATATAAAAGCTACTGACAGATTAAATGAATTGATAACTAAATCTAGTTCTATAACTTACAACAAGAGTGAAATTGATAGTTTTAAAGAAGTATATGAAAAACTCACAATTGTTAATCCTACAAAAGATAAATTTAAACACACTATATTAAATCAAACATACTATGAGTTATTACGCATATATGCGAATGAACTTGAAAAAGACAATACAATATTATTTGTAATGGGGTTTTCTTTTGCAGATGAACATATACGAGAACTTACTTTAAGGGTTGCAAATTCTAATCCAACGCTACTAATCTATATTTTTGCATATAACACTGCTTCAAAAAATGACTTAGAATCAAAAATTGGCGAACCTAAGCATAATAATATAAAAATAATAGCACCAAAATTGGATTCTGATGGTAACGAAGAATATCAATATACATTTGAAGATATAAATCAAAGAATATTTAAAGCTCTTGAAAAAAACATACTTGAAGGGTAACGATGAATAATAATCAAATCCTGAAAGACTCAATATTTAAAGTCGGTCAAGTTATATCAATTGATGGCAGAAAAGTAAGAATAAAAGTAGATAAAAGTAAAAATAGCTCACATACATTATATCAAGGAGAATTATTAAAAAATATTTCCGTTGGTAGTTATGTAAAAATCATCAAAGGATTTACTAAAATAATTGGTAAGGTGGAGGGCGAATATGTTGAAGAAGATAGAAAATTTTTAAATAAAGAATATTCAAATCAAAGTGATAAAATATATAGAACACTACTTGTTAGTATGCTTGGATTTTTTAAGGGTGAAAAATTTGAAAGAGGTATAAAAGAACTTCCTTTAGTATATGACGAATGCTTTTTACTTGATAACAATGAATTTAGAAAGGTTCATGATTTTATTTCTGAAGGAGATGAACCATTAGAGTTAGGCTCTCTCTCACTTGAAAAAGGTCAAAAGATAAATATAGGTATAAATAGTTTATTTGCAAGTCATATAGGTATATTTGGAAATACTGGAAGTGGAAAATCTTACACTTTGGCAAAAATTTATGCAGAATTATATAAGCAATATCAAGAGAATGAGGCATTCTCAGAAAATGCACTGTTTTATCTTTTTGATTTTAATGGTGAGTATTTAATTCCTAATGCCAATGAAGATGATAATGTTATTGTAGATAGTGAATATAAAAATATTTATAATTTATCAACTCGCCAGCACACAGTAAATAAGTTTCCTATTAGTGAAAGAGAAATAAATGATGTAAATTTCTGGGCAATCTATTTAAGTGCTACTGAAAAAACGCAAACACCTTTTTTAAGAAGAGCTTTAAGTAATGATTTTTACTTTAGTAAATTTGATAGAAAAAAAGATTTTAAATTTGCAATAACAAATATTCTAGAAAACTTGATAATAAAGAATGTAGATAAAAGTGATATACTGCAATTTTTAAGAGAAATAGGAAGTTGTCTTAAAACAAAAGTAACTAATCTTGATACACTGATTGATGATTATCAAGACCATTTAAAATGGCATAGTAATCAAGAAAAATTCTATTATCAAAATACTTCTACAGTGTATGCAGAAAACTTTAAACCAACAATAATTAAAGATAAGGTAGATGATTTAACAATTAGAATTAATGAATTTTCATATTTTGAAAAAATACGGTTAAGAATTATCTTTGAGTATTATCACGAGCTTGCCAAATTTGATTTAAACAGTGAACATATTTCTCCTTTGCTAAAAAGACTTAAAAAGATTGAAGACCTAGATAAAGTATTAGTTGTTTCTACTACTACAAATGACAAAAATTTTAATGTGATTTCTTTAAAAGATGTGAATACAGAAATGAAAAAAGTTTTACCTTTGTTAATAAGTAAGCAAATTTATGACAAACAAAAGCAATTGCGTGATAAAACAAAATACTTGAATATTATTATAGATGAAGCACATAATATATTATCGCATAGTTCGAGTAGAGAAAGTGAAGTGTGGAAAGATTATAGACTTGAAACTTTTGAGGAAATTATTAAGGAAGGTCGTAAATTTGGTGTTTTTTTAACAATAGCAAGTCAAAGACCATCTGATATATCTTCTACAATTATTTCACAATTACATAACTATTTTTTACATAGACTTATTAATAATAATGATATTTTAGCTGTTGAGAAAACTATATCTTATCTTGATAAAGTATCTTTTGAATATTTACCAATATTACCTACAGGAACTTGTATATTTGCAGGATTATCGGCTCAAGTTCCAGTTGTCATTGATATTGGAAAAATAGAAAATGGTTATGAGCCAAAAAGTGAAACGATAAAATTAATAGACAATTGGAGAGACTTATAATGAAGATACAATTTGAAAACAACCTAGAGTATCAAGATAGAGCTATAAATTCAATAGTAGATATATTTGAAGGGCAAGAGATTTGTCAAAGTAATTTTAGTATCGTTAGAGAGCATAGTAAAGGTCAAAAAACTATGGGTGATTATGATGATTTAGGTATTGGAAATCGTCTTGAACTACTAGATGATGAACTTTTAGCAAATGTTCAAAACATACAACTACGAAATGGACTCCCTCAGTCTAAAAAACTGGGTTCTATGGACTTTAGTATAGAGATGGAGACTGGAACTGGTAAGACCTATGTTTACTTAAAATCTATATTTGAGTTAAATAAACGCTATGGTTTTACAAAGTTTATAATCGTTGTGCCATCTATCGCTATCAAAGAGGGAACGAAAAAAACTCTTGAGATAACAAGTGAGCATTTTAAAACTCTTTTTGATAATACTCCGTATGATTATTTTGTATATGATAGTTCAAACTTAGAACAAGTAAGAGACTTTGCTACAAGTAGCGATATAAGAATCATGGTTATAAATATAGATGCCTTTAGAAAAAGTTTTAGTGACCCTAGCAAAGAGACAAAAGCAAATATCATCCACAGACAAAACGATAGACTCAATGGGCAGAAGCCTATTGAGTTTATTGCCTCAACTAACCCTATTCTTATCATAGATGAGCCTCAGAGTGTCGATAATACTTCAAAGGCAAAAGAGGCTATAGAAACGCTAAATCCTCTTTGTTCTCTTCGATATAGTGCTACACACTCACAAAAGTTTAACCTGATGTATAAACTCGATTCTATAGATGCTTATGAGCAACAACTTGTAAAACAGATAGAAGTAGCAAATGTACAACTAGAAGATACTTCAAATAAAGCATACATAAGAGTAGTAAGTGTAAAGGCAAATCCTAGAAGTGCAAAAGTAGAGATAGATGTAAACCAAAATGGAAGAACTACGAGAAAGGTGCTTACACTAAAAAATGGTGATGACCTTTATGAAAAATCAAAAGGTCGTGATGTTTATGATGGCTATATTATAAATGACATCTACATAGAAAAGGAAAGTGAATATATAGAGTTTTTCAATCAAGAGATTATAAAACTTGGTGAAACTATTGGCGATGCAGACAGTGACTCCATAAAACGACTACAAATCAGAAAAACGATAGAGGAACATTTAGATAAAGAGTTACGACTTAAACCAAAAGGGATAAAAGTTTTAAGCCTCTTTTTTATAGATAAAGTAGCTAACTATCGAGCTTATGATGAGCAGAACAACCCTATAAAAGGTAAGTTTGCACTCTGGTTTGAAGAGGAGTTTAAAACTATTTCAAAGAGACCAAAATACCAAACTCTCTTTGAAAAGATAGCTAATGATGATGTAGAGACTGTTCACGATGGATATTTTGCACAAGATAGTAAAGGTCGTGTGAAAGATAGTACAGGTAAGAACAAAGATGATGAGAGTGCTTTTGATAAGATTATGAAAAACAAAGAGAGACTCCTTAGTTTTGAAGAGCCTTTAAGATTTATATTTTCTCATAGTGCTTTAAAAGAGGGATGGGATAATCCAAATGTATTTCAAATCTGTACTCTAAACGAAACTAACTCTGTTATGAAAAAAAGACAAGAGATAGGTCGAGGACTTCGTATATGTGTAGATCAAGATGGGCAAAGAGTTCGTGGCTTTGATGTAAATACTTTAACAGTAATGGCAAATGAGAGTTATGAAGATTTTGCACGATCCTTACAAAAAGAGATAGAGGATGAAGAGGGAATTAAGTTTGGCATCATAGAGGAGCATTTCTTTGCAAATATAGCAGTTGAAAATGAAAATGGCGATATAGAGTATTTTGGTTCTGCCAATAGTGAAGTAGTCTATGAGTATCTTAAAGAGAAAAATTATATAGACACAAGAGGAAAGATACAAGACACTCTAAAAAATGATATAAAAGAGAATCGTTTTGAAGTACCACAAGAGTTTGCAGTATTAAAAGCAGATATAACCTCCGTTATAACTAAAATAGCAGGTAACCTCAATATAAAAGATGCTGATGATAAGAAACTTATCACTCTAAACAAAGAAGTCTATCTTAGTAACGATTTTAAAGCACTATGGGAGCAGATAAAATATAAAACCACTTACAGAGTAGAGTTTGATGAAGTTAAACTTATAGATGAGTGTGTGAAGCATATACAAAATGATTTAACAGTTGGCAAGATAAAGTATCTTTACTCAAAAGCTACAAATAAAATCACAAAAGCTGGCGTAAAAATAATAGAAGATACTATCAAAAATGACCCATTAAATAATGAGATTATAGATTTTACTTTGCCTGATATTGTGACTTATATTCAAAATGAAACTAATCTTACAAGAAGAGTGATTGTAGATATTTTGATAAAAAGCAATAAACTACAAGGGTTTAAAAATAACCCTCAAAGGTTCATAGATGGTGCAATAAAAATCATAAAAAAAGTGATGAGTATGTTTGTCGTTGATGGTATAAAATATCAGAAGTTAGGAGATGAATTTTACTATGCTCAAGAGTGTTTTGAAAATCAAGAACTCTATGGCTACCTATCATCAAATATGGTAAAAAATGAAACAGACAAATCTATATATACTCATACTGTTTATGATTCCAATGTTGAGAAAAATTTTGCTTTAGAGTTTAATCAAAATGAGAGAGTAAAGCTCTTTACAAAACTACCAAATTGGTTCAAGATAAATACTCCATTAGGCTCATACAATCCAGATTGGGCTGTAGTGATAGAAGAAGAAAATCAAGAAAAACTTTACTTTGTAGTAGAGAGCAAAGGAAGTGATTTAGGCTTAGATATAAAGACAAGTGAGTCATCAAAAATAGCTTGTGCCAAAAAGCACTTTAAAGAGATTTCAACTGAAGTGAGGCTTATTCAGTCTGATAACTTTAAGAATTTTAGTGATCATTTTTAAGGAAAAGAAATATATTAATTCGCCATTCAAAATAAATTTTATTATAAACCTAGAAAAATATTTGGATAGAAAATTCCTTATAAAATGTTTTTCAGTGAAATAAGTAGAAAATTAGCTAATTAAAAATGAAGTGAAATTGCACTTATTTTTAGAATTGGCAGTTTAACATATCCATACTTTTGCAATATTCGACAATCTTAATACCATTTGTCAAAAAAATATGTCAAAACTAAAGTTTAAAAAGTCTTTGAAAGTTCGATGTTTAGGGAGTTTAAAAGTGGTGGGTTCTGAGTGACTCGAACACTCGACCGCTCGGTTATGAGCCGAGAGCTCTAACCAACTGAGCTAAGAACCCTCACCAGTTGTTGGTAGGTCGGAATTATACAAGGTGCATCCTTAC